>CAZBZH010000179.1:0-8312 GCA_964496265.1 uncultured Acidobacteriota bacterium
AACGACATGCTGGTCGACTTCTTCCTGACCGAGAGCGGCTACGACAACCCGCGGCTGTACCTGTTCCGCCAGCAGTCCGACCACACCTTCGATGCCGATACGCCGGCCTCGGGCCTCGACGACATCAACACCGCGGGACTGTCCCCCGGTTACGTCACGCCGCTGGACTTCGATCTCGACGGGGATGAAGACCTGCTGGTGACCCTGGGCGGTGAACTGCGGCTCTATCGCAACGACGTCGGCACCGACAATCACTGGCTGGCCATCGACCTCGAGGGAGTCGGTGCTCCCGGTTTCTCCAACCGCAGCGCCATCGGCGCCCGGGTGACCGTCGTCGCCGGCGGCGTGAGCCAGATGCAGGAGGTCCACGCGGGCAACGGTCACGAAGGCCCGATGCGGCCGCTACGCCTGCACTTCGGTCTGGGCGGCAACACCTCGGCCGATTCGATCACCGTGCGTTGGCCCAACGATTCGCTGACCGAACAGGTGCTGACCAACGTGCCTGCCGACCAGTTCCTGACGATTAACGAGCCCTGCGCCGGCGCCGCGGATCCGACCCAGCTACGGCTGGACCGGGACGGATTGGATGTCGTGCTGACCTGGGACGATCCGGCAGACGCCGGAGTCTCGTGGAACGTCTACCGGGACGCGAACAGGGACCCGAGCGGTTGGGGCGCGCCCCACGCCGCCGGCGTCAGCGACGCGGACGCCGGGACCGCAGGCATCCAGCATCGGGACGACGGCGCCGCCGGCGATGTGACGTCGCACTACTACCTGATCACCGCGACCAACATCTGCGGCGAGACTGCCCTGCGCTAGGACGCAGATACCCGGGCCCAGGAACGGCCCCGGGCATCTGCGCAGTGGTGCTCGACCACCCTCCGCCAAGGGAACACAAACCAGTGCGGAGTGGTGACCGGATCTCCACCTCTCGTTACACGGAAGGTGGAGTCGCTCGAGCACCGCAGAAGTTCATCGGAACGTGATCATTCTCCGGCCCCCGCCTCGGTCGGTGCGTATACTCAGCCCGGAAAAGCGCCGCGGGCGCCCGAATCGGCGAGCGGTCGATACCCGGGCCTATGGCGCGCCGGCGTGAACGATGCGGGGGCGCTCATCGATCAGCAGCACGACAAGCTCGAGAAAGAGCTCGAACAGCGCAGTCAGGTCGACGGGTACTTGAACGGGCAGCCGCAGGTTTTCCGCGAGATCGACGACTGGATCCGAGCAGAGCTGCGGCGTTCGTACCCCTCCCTCGATCGGGAGCACGCAGACCTATGCCAGACCGTCCACGAGAAACTGCTGGTCAAGCTGCGTGCCGGCGCCTACCGCGGCACCTCCGCGCTGCGGACCTATGTCACCGGGATCGCCCACCACACGGCGCTGGACCGCATGCGCAAGCGTTACCGTGACCGGGCGCTGAGGGACTTTCTCTCCAGCGAGCCGCCCGCCGACGAGCCGCCGAACCCCTACCGGCTGCAACGCAACGCCGAGAATCACGTCTTGCTGCGCCAGGTGCTGCTCAACCTACCGGCCCGCTGCCAGCGGCTTTGGCACCTGGTCTTCATCGAGCGAATGCCCAGAGATCGCGTTGCGGACCACCTGGGTATTCCCGAGGGGACACTGAAATCGAGGCTCTGGAATTGCCGCCGCATCGCGGTCGAAGCGATGCGGCGGCTGTTGTCCGGTAGCCCGGAAGAGAGGGGAGCGGGATGAGGCTACGGCCGGATCGACCGACCCATCGCCGAGGCCATCGCAATGGCCGGATCCGCGCAGGATGCCGGACCGACTCCACTCGCGAACGGCGTCAACTCCAGGATGCTGTGCGTCAGCCCGTCATCGTCGCTGCTGAAGGCGACGGAGTTGATGCCCAGCCCGCCGCCGGTGCTCTCGATGACCAGATGGCTGTCTCCGTGACGCGTGACCGCGGAGCCGATGTGTCCGCGGATCTCGTAGTAGAGCGCTTGATTGACGTCGCTCCCGGTCTGGCTCGGCGTCGTGCTGATCGAGTAGACCGTGCCGTCGACGGTGACATCGACAGTGCCACCCAGCGGCTGGGCGTCCGGCTCGAACAGGCCGACCTTGGCTCGCCGGCCCGCCCCTGCCATCGTCACGCGCACCCAGCGGATATCGCTACTGTGCTCGTTGACGCAAAGGCTCGAAACCTCCGTCCCGTCACTGTTCAGGATACGAAGACCCGGGTTGGGGTCGGTCAGAACCGTCACCAGGTACGGGCTGGGAATCAAGTCTTCAAGGCAATCCTGAAACACGTCGAGTTCCTGGTTCTCCGGCGGTTGTTGCAGGCTCGGAGGGTTGTAGCCGTCCTGCGCGATGCAGTCGTCGATGGGTACGCCGCCGTCGACACTGATGTTGGAGTCTCCAGGATCGCAGGACGCCGCCGCTCGATCGTCCCCGTGGCATTCGATGTCGATTCCGCCTCCATCTCCCGATCCCGTGTACTCGATGTCTCCCGCGTGGGCGTGGGCGCCGAGGATCAGGCCAAGGCAGAAGCTCATCGCGATCATGTTTCTGTTCAATCCAGCCACAGACACCTCCGAATCCAAGAAAGGTGTGTTCCCTGCCGTGAGTATGCCTCGAAAACGGGGCGCGGCCACGAAGCGTGCCCGAAACGTCGCCGTTTTCGCCGGGTTCCGGGCTTTGGCGGGGTTCGCAGCGCTGCGATCGGGCTCTGGATGCTGCTCCTCGTCGCGGCCTGTGCGCCGGCCACCCCGGAAGGGGCGTGGCTGGCCGACGAGGCCCGGCAGCAGAACCATCGAGCGGTGCTGGAGCTCCATTCCGAGGCGACTCAACAAGACGATCGCAGCGAGACGACGGTGCTTCCGCTGCTCGAGAAGATGGTCGCGCTGGATTCCGCGCACCCGAAGATCTGCGGCTGGCCGGCCCGGCTTCACGGTCAAAGCGATCCGGAGGCGGGTGTCTCGCTGCTGGAGCGGTTGGGGGTCGCGCCCGCCTGTCACGAGTTCGGGTTGGGTTTTCTGGCCCTGTTCCGTCGCGAGGCGGCCGAGGCGGTCGAGAGGGCAGAAAGCGCCTTCTCTCAGTACGTCGCGTTGGAACATGCCCCGGGGATGGCCTCGAGCCTGCTGCTGAAAGGGCAGGCCGCGCGTCGGACTCGCGAGTTCGATCTCGCGGAAGCCTCTCTCGAACACGCGCTGAGATTGTTCGATCGACTGCAGGACACCTCGGGGCAGTCCAGCGCGCTCACCCAGTTGGGGACCTTGCTCCGTTCCCGCGGTCGCTACGAGGAGGCTGCCGGTTTTCAGGCGCGTGCTGTGGAGCTCGCCCGTTCCCGGGACGACAAGCGGGCGCTGGCGTTGAGCCTTCACGCCTTGGGTGACTCGTTGGATCGCGCGGGCCTCAGCATCGAGGCGATCGATCCGTTGCGCGAGGCCGCCGAGTTGCGCCATCGGAACGACACGATGCGAAATCGGATCGCGAGCTCCAGCCGGCTGGCCACCGTCTACGGCAAGATCGGCCGGCATTCAGAGGCGGTGCGGCACTGGAACGAGGCAATCGAGCTGGCGACCGAGGACGGCCGGGCGGGGCTCGGCGTTCGCCTGTTGGCAGATGTAGCCCATCACTGGATCGATCACGAGGACCTTGACGCGGCTCGAGCCGCGGTCGAGCGAGGCCTCGAGCTCGCGGGTTCTGTGGACGATCAGCGCGCCGAGGCGGCGATCGTGTTCCCACGCGGACGCATCGAAGCCCTCGAGGGACGACTCGATCCCGCGCGCGATACCTTTCGCGAGGTGATTCGGCTCTGTCGGGCGAGCAAGTATCGTTCGCTGGAAAGCAAGGCTCTCAGCCAGCTCGCCTCGATCGAAGCGGCGCAGGGAGAGCTCACCGAGGCGTTCGTCGTCCAGCGCCGTGCTCACGAAATCGAGCAGGGATTGGAGCGGATCGGCCCGCGCGCCGACGCGCTGTCGAATCTGGCGGCAATTGCCCATGGGTTGGGCGACCATCAGCTTGCCGAGCGCCATACCCGTGCCGCGTTGGAGCTATTGGAAACGGCCGAGGATCCGGCGGTGCGTCGCTCGAGCGGGCGTCGTGAACCGCTCCTGTTGAATAATCTCTGTGTGCTGCTGACCGACTCCGGGGATCTCTCCGCCGCGGAGTCCGCCTGCGAGCGATCGGTAGCGTTGCGCCAGGAGAACGGCGACGAGGCCGGCCTTGCGTTCTCGCGTTACAACCTCGCTGACGTTCGCCGGCGGCAGGGCGACGTTCGAGGCGCCCGGAAGTTGCTACGTCAAGCGCTCACCGGCTTCGAGGCGGGGGCGGATGCCGAGGGACAGGCCCGGGTGCACAACCTGCTCGGAGCGATCGCGACCCAGGGGGGCGAGTTGTCGGAGGCGAGGAGCGCCCACCGGCGTGCGTACGAGCTGGCCTCCGCGGGTGGTTTTGTCGAGCAGGCCGACCGTGCCCTGGAGGGGATCGGCCACGTCGAACAACGCGACGGCCATCCGGGCGAGGCGCTGGCGGCCTTGCGGCGGGTTTTCGAGCGTCGCGAGGCGCAGCGGGCGCGGCTTCCGCTGGACGGGTTTCGTCTCGGGTTCGCCAGCGTGCGCACGGACCTGACCGAGCGGATCGTCGAACTCGAGATGGCTCGTGAGCCGGCCCCGCACCCGTCGGCGTTCGCCATCGTGGAGCGTAGCCGAGGTCGCGGCAGCTATGAACTGGGCCGCGAGCTACGCCAGGAGCGGGAAGAACGTCGCGATCGGAAGCGGGATCCGGGCCGTGAAGACCGCGAAGCAGCGCTTCTGGATCGGGTTGCCCGGTCGGCGGCGGCGGTGGTCGCGGCTACGGGTACGGAAGGGTCGGATCTGGCGGCCACGCGGCTCAACGAGGCCGAAGCGGAGCTCGCCGAGTTTCGAATCGAATCTCGACACGTCGACGGCCTGACCGACCGTTCCCGTCCGGAGCTGTCGTCGCTGGCCGAGATCCAGCAGGTGTTGGAACCGAGCGAGACGCTGTTGCGCTACATGATCGGCGAAGAGCGTTCCTACCTCTGGGTGGTCAACCGTGAGGATGCGAGCGTCATTCCGCTCGGCCCGCGTAGTTCCATCGATCGAGCGATCGCCGCCCACGCCGATGCGATTCGCGACCCGCAACTGGGACTGGCCGGTGATGGAGCCGGCGCGAGCGCGGCCGCCCTGACCGAGGTGCTGGGGTTGACCCAGGTCCCTCTCGCGGAGCGGCTGATGGTCGTTCCCGATGGGGCGCTGCGCCGGGTTCCCTTCGCCGCCCTTCGGCGGGGGCAGAGCTATCTGATCGAGAATCATCAGGTCGCCATGATCCCCTCGGCGAGTCTGCTGAGCCTGATGCGACGCCAACCCGCGGGGATCGCGCCGGCGGGGATGTGGGCCGTGGGCAGCGCCGCGGGCCGCTTCGCTTCGACGGACTTCGCCGAGCTGCCTCACTCCAACCAGGCGACCGAGCGGATCGCCGGGACGTTCGCCGCGGCGCACACCACCTGGGTGCCCGAGGGACGCATTAGCCGTGCCGAATTGCTTGCGCTCCCTCTCGAGCGCTATCGCTATCTGCATCTCTCGACCCATGGCTGGGTCGACGATGAGTTGCCCCGCCGCGTCGGTCTGTGGTTCCCGGGAGCCACCGACGGGCAGGAGGGTTGGCTGCTGCAGCCGGACGATGCCCTTGCGCTGGAGTTGGCGGCCGAACTCGTGGTTCTGGCCGCCTGCCAATCGGGGTCCGGCGAGGTCGTTCCCGGAGAAGGGGTCGTGGGTCTCGCCCGCGCCTTCCTCGCCGCTGGCGCGCAGTCCACGCTGGTCGGTTTGTGGAACCTGGAGGATGCCACGGCGGCCGAGTTCCTAGAATCGGTCTACGCCCGGCTATCCCGGGGAGAATCGGCGGCGGCGGCTCTCCGCGCAACCCAACTCGGGTTCCTCGAGTCCGACGTCAAGGCGTTCCGCCATCCCTACCGCTGGGCTCCCTTCGTCCTCATCGGCGATCCCTATCGTTCCGACCCCAAGGTGCTGCGATGAACTCCCGCGAAGCCGTCGACCGTCTGCGCTGGTTGATCCCGTGGTACGTGGCGGGCACGCTGTCTGCCGAGGAACAGGCGGAGGTCGAGACGTTGCTCGACGAACACCCCGAATGCCGCGAGGACCTCGAGGCCTTCCAGGCAGTGAGGGACGGGATCGAGCGAGACGGCGGGTCGGTCCTCGGATCCCATCCGTCCCCGGAAGAACTGGTCTCCGCCGTCAGGGGGGAGCTGGGTGGCAAGGAACTGCTCGAACTACGGGAGCATCTCGCGCTGTGCGTGACCTGCGCCAGCGAATCCCGCTGGATCGATCGCACCGTGGCTCCCGTCGAGGCGTTCCCGGGGGAGCGCCCCAGCGCAGACCGGGCCGTATCACGTATCTCGGTCGGCTCGATCGCGGGTTGGTTGGTCGCGGCGGGGTTGGCGGGGGCGTTGCTCCTTCTCGTGCTGACGCGAGGAGACGACGCCCGGAGTTTCCAACCGCACCTGATTCCACAGAGCCAGATGACGGGTGGGCCGGCGCGCATCGAGGCAAAGCGGGATGAGCCGCGCTACCTCTCCTTCGAGATTACCGCGCCTGCGAACGAGTTTCCGCTCAGCTTCGAGCTCCGCCGGGGAGAGCGGGTGGTGATCGAGGAGCGCATCGACGATCGAGATCAACTCGTCGACGACCGCCTTCATTTTCTCGTCTGTCCCGCCTCCCGTTGCCCCGCCGGCGACTACTCCGCGACGGTGCGCGGCATCGGGGCGACCACCCCCGCACGCACCTACCCGTTCCAAATTGTCGTACGCTGAAATTTTCTCGTTGCTGAAATGAACGAACGCCGGCTCCGAGCGACTCCACCCCTCTGACATGGGATTCCGCTCATGATCAGTCTTGCGGCTTCGGCCGCGTGGAGGATCGGATGTCTCGATCTATGCTCGTTCTTCTCGTGCTGCTGTCTCTTTCCTTCGTTTCCGTGTCGGCGGCGGAATCGACCACCGAGTCGACTCCCGAGGCAACTCCGCAGGACGTCTCGAACCTTTCTACGCCGGTCGTCGATCTCGACGTGAACGAAGCCCCGGTTTCATGGCGCGATGCGGTCCCGAACCTGGATTGGTTCGACGAGACCTCGGCCAAGATCTGCCCCTACGAGCGCTGCCCGCTGGGTTGTCAGCGCAACACCGACATTCTCGGCTTCGAGGACACCGGCCTCCAGCAATGCGGTCTGGCCGGAGGCTCGACGCTCACCTGCCCCAGCGGCGAAACCGTCCACGCCACCATCGGGAACTGCGAAGGCGGACCCCAGTGCATCGGCGAGGGTTGGGCCGCCAACTTCTTCTGCGACTGATGTGATCGGGAGCGACGGGTCGACTCACGATCGGGTCGACCCGTCTGTTAGGGCGTCCGGTCCGGTGGTTCTTCCGGGGCGACCAGGGGTTCGCCGGCCGCTTTGGCTGCCTCCCGCCGCCGCCGCTTCTCCTCGTAGAGCGCGCGAGTCGCCGCGGCGCGCTCGAAGGACTCCTGCTCCCAGCCGTCGAGCGCAGCCGGCGAAAGCCCGCCGCAAAGATCCGCGGGGACGCAGTAGCTCTCCCGGTTGAAGGGGTCGTCGATGGCGTAGCAGACCTGCCCGTCGGGACAGCCTCCGGGTTCGCAGCCGGAAGCTCCCGAACACTGGGAGGGACGCAGCGAACTCCCGTCCGGGCAGATGATCTGTCGGGTGTCCAGGCACCGGTAGCGGCAGTTGTCGCCGGCGCTGAAGCCCGAGCCCTTGAATTCGCAGGGCGCGCCGATCGGATCCCCGCCGCACGCGGTCAGCAAGGCCGTCGCGAGCAAGGAGATCATCGCGAGGTACGGGGCCGAAGCGGACTTCGTATCCCGGGACGAGGAGCGCGTTCGCATGCTGCGATTAGAGCACACCTTCTCGGTCGCTATGGGCCACTCTGCGCCGACGAGGGTTGGCTCCCGGAGTTCGATTTCAGAGCCAGGGACGTTCTCGCGGCCGCAGGAGCCATAGCGTGAAGCCAAGCAGTGCGAGAACGATCACATCCGTGCTGAGTGTTGCAAGCAGGTCCTCACGGTCCCACTTCCCGGCATCGTAGTAGAACCACGCTCGGTGCCAGCCGGAATCCACTTCACGCTTGGCGAAGAACAAGGTCACGGCGGACGCAACGGCCCAGCCCAGCCGGGTCGGGTAGAGCGCTTGCATTAGCGCCGGTATGAGTGGGATAAGGAAGAACCACAGATAGGGATACCCGAAGCGGGAGGCCGCCCACGGGTGGTTTACCGTTCTTACCAGGAACGTGTAGGACCAGATAC
>CAZBZH010000180.1:0-8308 GCA_964496265.1 uncultured Acidobacteriota bacterium
GCGGAGTTTTGTACCCGCACCTCCTGGGTGCCGTCAAAACCATGGCCGGTCCAGTTGCCGGTACGGGCGAAGCCGTCGTAGAGCTCCATGTTGTTGCCCGGAATCTGAGTCCCGTTCCAGGTCATCGACATGTTCATCTCGGAGTTGATCAAACCGTTGGGGTTGACCCAGTCGTCGAACGCCACCTCGTCGGAGACGTGGCCGGTGTTGACGAACCAGACCACATCACGAGGCGTCCGCGGGGTCATCTGGTCGAGGGCGTTGAATAGCTGCTCGGTGGATTCGATGAAGGTGCCGTTGTTGACGTAGCCCGGCGGGAACTCGGAGATCGGGCCGTTGTTGCGGCCCATGCCGATCCGGATCCAGCCGTCGCCGCCGGGACCGCTGCCGTTCTCGTAGAGCTGCACCATGCGCTGGTACTCGTTTTCGATCTTGGTACCGAAGTCGTTGTTGTTGATGATCCCGTCGAGCATCACGATCTTGCCCCGGGTCCAGCTGCCGAACATCGCGGTCCCCCGCAGGTTGCTCGGCTCGTCGTGGGCCTGGGCGTCCTGGTTGGTGAACTGGTTCGCCGGCAGGCAGCCGGGGAACTCGGGGACGCAGGCCGCGGGGTAGCGGGTGGTGTAGGTGCTGGTGCCGGTCGGCCGGTACCAGAAGGTCGAATGGACGGTGGTGAAGAACAGGTTGGCGCCGGTGCGGTCAATCCAGGGGTAGGAGCCGTTGAAGTCGGTCTCGGTGGTGGTCCCGTTGTACCACTTGGGGATCACGTTGCCTTCGGGATCCAGCAGCTCATAGGCCGCGAAACCATAGCGCGGCTTGCCGTCGCTGCCGATCATCCGCGGGTCGTGGTAGGCGTAGCTCACCGAGTGAAACTCCGGCGCTTCCCACTGGGTCACGTCGCAGGGGGCGTCGGTTTCGTCGCCGACGACGTAGAACACGTCGACGCCGGGAATGTGGGTGTTGGAGCCGCCGGAGCGTCCGACCAGCAGGCGCCCGTCGGCGGTGACCATCGTCTCGAACATCGAGGTGGCCGGCACGTCGGCACCCTTGACCGGGGTGCCGTAGACGATCTGGGTGTCGAGGCTGGCACTGGCGGTCTTGGGGTTCGAGACCTTGACGGTGATGTCGACGCCCCACATCTCGATGAAGTCGATGGTGTTGGGATTGCCGTCGGGGCCGTCGAAGATCACCATCGGCGTGATCACCGTCAGGTCGTAGCAATCCTTGCCCTCGTCGCCGCGACCGGTGCACGGCTGAGGCGCAGGATTCTTCTCGCACAGCGCCGCGTGGCGATCGTCGACGACGCCGTAGGTCGACGCGTGGAGACTGTTGACGTCGAGCAGCAGACCGCCCCCGCTGGGGTTGGCCACGATCGATGCACCGTCAGGCGAGTCGAGGAAATGCTGACTGAGCCGTTCGGGGCTGAGCAGCATCAGGGTCTTGGCCTTCATGTTGAGCCCGATGCGGCCGTCGAGGCTGGTGCGCACCGGCGGAATGTGTGGGTCTTGGGGCTGACCATCCTCGATCAGCGCCACGCTACGGCTGAGCGCGGGATTCTCCGGAAGCTGTGCCTGGGCGCTGACGGCGCAGAGCAAGACGGCGGCGATGACGATCCAACGGCGTTGCGACATACCTTCCCCTTTTTTGGACGATCCGGCCCGTCCTTCAGGGAGTCCGCGGCCCTGTGCTTTGCCCCTGCGCCAACGAAGAGGCGGCGACGCCTCCGGCGGGTCGGTGTTGAGCCGGCGAGTCCGGCCAGGTGTCGGCAAAGCCGGCGGCCAGGAGAGGGCGCCCGGCGCTCAGGGGCAGGCGGGGGCGCTCTGAGGTGCGCAGGCTGTTGTCGATACGGGACGCTCGACGCCTGCCGAATCCCGGCCGTAGCTGCCCTCGCGGCTGGCGGTCAACGCCGTGACCAGGAAGTAGGCCTCCGGCTCCGGCTCTTCCATCTCCCAGGTCGTCGCACCCGACGTAGAACAGGTGTTCGGCTGGTGGCCGCTGAAGATGCCGCTACTCATGTCGCCGGAGTAGACGGCATAGTCCATGTCCGCGCCGGAACAGGAAGCGCCCCAGGTCAGCCGCACCCGGGTCGGCGACAACCGCGCGAGGCGCAGCATGCCCCCGCCGGTCGACGGCGCTTCCCCGGCCGCCTCCACCGAGGACAGGCCGGCCAGGGTCGATCCCGCCGGCCAGTTCCCATCACCGGCCCAGAGCTCGAATTGATTGCCGTCCCAGCTGACGATCTCGCCCGGCTTCGTCTCCAGGTCCAGCAGCTTCCCCGGCAGGTCGAAGGCCAGCAGCAGGTTGCCGGACTCGGGGTCGGCGGTGGCCGCAACCAGGTTGAGTTCCGCGGGAATGTCGAAGGCCTTGGCCTCGAACACCTTGCTGAAGCCGTCGAAGGGTTGGAACAGGTCGCCGGGAGCGAGTACATCCCCGCTCGGCTCCACGGGCAGGTCGACGGACAGCACCAGCTCGTCGTTATCCGGGCTACGGTACAGCGCGTCGATGGTCACCTCCGGCGGCAGGTCTGACGCTTCGCCGTCGAACTCGAGGCTGTAGCTGCTGCCGTCCCAGCGGATCACATCCCGGGGTTCGTAAGTCGCCCCGCCCAGGTCCACCGGCCAGCGCACCGAGAACAACCAGTCGCCGTCGTTCTCGCGATGCAGCGACGCGACGTGGAGCGGCGACGGCAAGGCTGCGGATTCCACGTAGCTCGTCGACGTGCGATCGACCAGGCTCCACGGCGTGAAGGTGCTTCCGCCGAGGTCACTGGGCACGTCGACGGCGAACAGATACTCCTGGGCCTTTGCGGGCGCCGCCAGGAGTGCCAGGCCGACGAGCAGCAGAGCGATGAGCATGTGTCTCATGGGAGTGCCTGCGTCCGGATCAGAACGCGTTGCCGCCGAGGTCGAACGAGAAGTCGCAGAGGAACTGCGTCGACGTATTGAGCCGCATCACGTTGTCCCGGATGAAGTTCGATTCGACGGTGCCGCCGCAAACCAGTCCGTTCAAGTTGCCGGAAAGGAAGTTGTTCTCGATCAGGTTGTACGCACCCTGAAAGCCGGCGCCGTTGCCGCCGTTGCCGACCATGGTGTTGTGCACTGCACGGCAACGATCGCCGGCGACGAACAGCCCGGCGGTCGCATTGTTCGCGAGCAGGTTGCCGCGAATCGTGACACCGACATTGTTGGACTCGACCCATAGGCCGTTGGCACTGCCGGCGCCGTCGCGCACGACGTTGTCCTCGACCAGCACCCCGCCGACGCCGGGGAGGGTTGCGGCGAGCTTGATGCCCGCGTCATTGGCCAGGGCTGCGGTGCCCGCGCCAAAGACCTGGTTGTCGCGAATGTGGCCGCCGCTGGCGTTCTGGGTGCGGATGCCATTGCGTGCCGCCTCCAGCACTACGTTGTGCTCCAGTTCCACAGACAGCGCCGTGCCGCCGACGTTCAGGATCAGGATGCCGTCGCCCGCCGAGTTCTCCACCCGGCAGCGGCGCATGGTCACGTGGCGCCCGCCGTTGATGTAGAGCGCCGGCCCCGCGGCGTTGACCGCCACCAGATCCTCGAGCACGACACGACGCGCAATCCCAGCGCCGGTGTACACCGAGGAGAGCCCACCGTCGAGCCGGCCGTTGCGCAGGGTCACGCCCAGTTGGGTGCCGGCGGTGGCGCCGTCGATGAACACCACATCCTCGGCGGCGCTGCTGCCGTTCAGGCTGAAGCCGCCGAGATCGAGATCGACGCCGTCGGCGGTGATGGTGATCACCGGTCCGCTGGCGTTGGACAGATTGCGGGTCAGCACGTAGTCCCCCGGCGTGCTGATCGTGGTCCCCGGTTCGAACACCGGGATGCGTGCCGGCGAAGCGCTCATGGCCGGAAGCCCGGCGAGAAGGGACAGAACCAGAATCAAGAAAACCGGGTGGCTACGCTGCATGTCGTTCTCCCTTGCCGGCCCCGCAGATCGGGGCTGACAGGGAGAACGAAAAGGGCCGGGAAAAGCGGCAAGGCCCCCGCTATTTCTTCGACCGGCCTGGGCGGTCGCGAGGCGATCCGGGACGCCGGGCAGGCGGGACCGCCCCGGGCCTCAGGGGCTCTCGCGTCCGGGGCCACCCGGGCCCAGGAACTCCAGGCGCAGCGCGGCCTCACGGCGCACCCGGTCATGGGTCACCAGGTCTCCCCAGATCCTGCGGGCTTCCTGGTAGGCGCCGAGCCGCTCGCTGACCATCGCCAGGTTCTTGCGCGCCGTGACCCACTGCGGCCGGCGGTCCAGCGCCTGGCGGTAAAAACCCCGGGCCTCGGCGAACTCCTGCTGCAGATAGCGGGCATTGCCGCGGATCACCTGGGCCTCGACCGAACCCAGCCCCAGCACCAGCTGCTCGGCGACCTCCGGCGCGCCGCGGCGCAGCTCGACCAGCGCCAACCCGATCCGCGCTCTCGGCTCGGTCGGGCTCAGCGCCAGCGCCTGGCTGAAGTTGCGGTGGGCCCGCTCCAGCAACTCGCCGTCGAACACACCACGCACCCGGCGACCGGACTCGCGCATCAGGGGCAGCGGCTCTTCGAGATCCGACGGACTCCCCTCCTGCTCGTTCAGCCGCACCAGACAGGCGGTGCCCAGATTGACCCTCCCCGCCAGGGAGTGAGGAAACTGGGCCACGAACAGGTTCAGCGTGCCGATCGCCTCCTGCGTGTCCCCGGCTTCCAGGGCCAGCAGGCCGGAGTCGAACGCATCGACGCTGCGCTGGAGGATCCCCTCGAACTGCTGCAGTAATCGAATCCGCTTCGAGTAGTTCGGATAGCAGTCTCGCGTCGCGGAACCCCGGCGCGCCTCGGCCAGACGATGCAGCGCCGTCTGCGCCGCCGACACGCGGTACCCGGCACGCACGACGTAGAGGGCCCCGTAGCGATCCGCCTGGATCTCCAACTCGCGCCGCCGCCGGCAGGCGTCGCTCCCCGACGCCTCAACCTCGCCGGCGAGGCCGGTGGCCTGATGGTGCCCCAGGGTGACGTGGGCGATCTCGTGAGCCAGGGCGAAGGCCAACTCGTCGTCGGAACGGCCGAGCAATCCCACCAGGGACTTGTTGAGCGAGACGGCACCTCCGACCCGTGAACCCGCCTGGGACAGCGGCTTGGCACTGTCGTCGATGACAAAGAACTCGAAGGGCAGATCCGGACGATCGCTGACCGCGGCGAGCTCGCGCCCGATTCGACGGACCCTTTCGGCAAGCGCCCCGCGAACCAGCTTGGTCTCCGCCGCGAAGCGGTCCCGCTCGCGGTAGGCCTCGGCGACCTCGTGGGCCGGACAGAAGAAGTAGTTGGGCTCGGCACCCGCCTGGGCGATGAGCGTGGTCAGTAGAAGTACCAAGGTCATGACGACCTCCTATTGCCCCTGTCTTGCCGATGCCCCCCATCAACTCATGGACTACCTCGGATTGCTCAGCGTCAGTTCCCAGACCGCGATGCCCCCCTGATCCGCCGCGCGAACCGCGACGTTGCGACGCAACTCCGCAAGGGGTGGCTTCGTCGCTCCGTCGGGCACCGCCGGCGGAGACATCCCGCCGATCCCACGCACCCGTTGCGCCATGCCTTGCTGGAGTTTCCAGGGCTGGCCCGGAATGCCGGGTTCGGTGCTGGCGATCACCGACTCGATGAAGTCGACCTCGCTCGATGCGGTCAACACCAGCAGATGTTCGCGTCCGGCTGCGCTGGTCACATCCCAGAGCTGCTCTTCGCCGCCGATTGTTCCCGGAAGCTGGTGCTTGCCTGGGGGCAACGGATTCTCCAGATCTAACCCGGGCAATGGAAACAGCAGGTACTGGTCGCCGGCGTCGTCCTCGTTGAACACGTAGATCCAGGAGTCTCCCGCCACATCGACATCGAGGAACAGCTGGTCGCCAGGCGCAATACGCGCGCCGGTAGACAACCGTTCGTCGACGCTCGGATCGCTACTGGCGCGGAGGAACACCACGCTGGCGTCGGGCGCCGGCACAGGCCGGAACCACCAGAGCAGCAGCGCGGCGAGCAACACCGTCGCCGGGACCAACAGCATCCAGGGCTGGAGCCTGCGCCCCTCGGGCTCGGCGCTTCGATGCGGCGTCGGGGTCGTCGAAACCCGCAGCTCCTGCAGGGCCCGCAGCATCTCCCCTGCGCTTGTGAAACGGGAGTCGGGATCAGCGTGCATCGCCTTTTCAACCACCGCAACGAAGCGGTCGTCGAGGTCCGGATTTCGATCCAGCAGCGGCACCGGGCGGCGATCCTCGCTCGGTGACTCCACCGGATAGCTTCCCGTGACCAGTCGATACAGCGCTACGCCCAGCGCATAGATGTCCATACGGCGGCCGCTGTCCCGGCCGTCGAAGGCCTCGGGCGCCAGATACATCAGCGTCCCGGTGCGCGGCGTCAGGTCGTCGTCGCGGGTACTGGAGCCGAAGTCCATCAGCACGATGCGCCCACCCCGCTCCCGCATCACGTTGGAGAGCTTGATGTCCCGATGGACCAACCCGGCGCCGTGTACCGCGGCGACCGCGCGACAGAGCGACTCGCCGACCACGCAGGCTTCGGACGCTCCCAGCGGCCCGCGCTCTTCGATCAGTTCTTCCAGGGACTCGCCGTCGATGCGATCCATCCAGATGCCGAGTTGGTTGTCGAAGCGGTCCACTCCGCGCACCCGGACCACGTTGTCCTGTTCAACCGACGCGAGACGGCGTGCTTCCTCGACGAACTCGGTACGGCTCAGGGTGTCCCCCGGCTCCTCGACCAACAGCTTCAGCGCCACCAGGCAATCGAGGTTACGGTCCCGGGCCAGATAGACCTCACTGAACCCGCCGCTATCCAGCGGCCGGAGAACATCCAGCGGGCCCCAGCTGCGGATCGGATGCCCCTCGTCTTCGTCCGAGAACAAGACTCTCCGGTGGACGTCTCCGATGCGCGCCACCTCGCGAAACTCGGATAGCTCGTGGGGTTCAAGGGGGGACTTCTCGAGCTCGTCCCAGTCCACGGGGTCGCCGTCGGCGATGCGGCCCGCCAGGTCGAGCAAGCGCTCGTCGCGGGTGCTCACTCGAGCTCTCGCATTTGATCCGTCAGCCGCACGATTCCCCGCTTCACCGCCATGCGCGCCGCGTTGGCCGTGGTCATCCCCATGGCCTCGGCGATCTGGCGATAGGTGAACTGCAGTTCGATCCGCATGATCACGACCTCCTGATCCTTCGCGCGCAACATGGCCAGCGCCTTCTCGTAGCGAGCCATGTTTTCCGCGCCGATCAGTTCATCCACCGGAGACGGCCCGTCCTGCTCGACCTGGCCCACATCTTCCAGGGGCTCGGCGGCAGGGCGTCGTCCCGCGGCACGGATCTCGTCGATCACCCGGCTCTTGAGGATCGTCCTCAGGTAGGCCAGGAAGGACCCGGTTCCGCGGGGCTCGAACGCCTCTAATCTGGATAACGCCTTGATCAGGGTCTCCTGCACAAGATCTTCGGTATTTGATCGAAAGCGGGCGTGACGCGGCAAGCGCCCCCGCGCCCAACCGTGGAGCCGGGCGAAGTAGCGCTCAACCAGGATGTCGCGGGCCGACGTGTCGCCCTCGCGCACCCTCTCGATCAGCCGGACGGTGGACTCGCCCTGCTGAGCCTTCGAATCCGATTCAGACACACTACCCCCGCTGTGTCCGTAAGCGGTTGATCTGTAAAGCTTTGCGAATGCTAACCGGCGCGAATGCGGCAGGTCAACCAGGGCTTGTTGCGGAAAAGGTGTGCCGTTACGCGAAGGCGGACGTTAGGGGAAGTAACAGGCCGGAAGAAAGCAGACAGAAACCGGCGAATCGGCCTGGGGAACGTCGGCGGCTCGGTTGCCCCCCCTCGACACCGAACTGCCGGCGTTCCCGATCTCAGGGTCGATCGGGGACGGCGGGACAACCCCGCGACGGAAACGGCGCTAGTCGTCGATGCCGTAGAAGCGGCAGGCGTTCTCGTAGGTGCGAGCGACGAACTCCGCCTCGTCTTCACCACGAGCCTCGGCGATGCAGCGGGCGGTGTGGGCCACGTAGGCCGGTTCGTTCTTCTTGCCCCGGAAGGGGATCGGCGCCAGGAACGGTGTGTCGGTCTCGACCAGGATCCGGTCGGCAGGCGCCGCCGCGGCGACCTCCAGGATCGACTTCGCCCGGGGGTAGGTCACGATGCCGGTAAACGACAGGTAGAAGCCCAGCTCCAGTGCCGCCTCGGCGAAGGCCTGGTCCTCGGTGAAGCAGTGGATCACCCCGCCGACCTCGGCGGCCCCTTCGTCGCGCAGGATCTCAAGAGTGTCTTCCCGGGCTTCGCGGG
>CAZBZH010000181.1:0-8269 GCA_964496265.1 uncultured Acidobacteriota bacterium
GTCATCGAGTTGCTCCTGCAGGGTCAGCTTGCCGCCGGTCTCGTTGGCGTGGGAGAGGATCCGATCCTGGAGCTGGCTGGCGAAGGGTTCATCGTTCAGGGCCTGCAGCGCCTGCAGGTAGTGGGCCTTGCCGAACAGGTCCATCCTCTCGGCATGGCTGCGGTAGCGGCGCAGGTCGTCGAGGGTCAGCTTGCCCGTCGGCGCCAACGCCGCCAGGGCCACCGCGCGCACCGTCGAGGACATGCCCTGGGAGTAGAAGTCGGGGAAGACATCCTTGCGCAGCAGGCGCAGCAGATATTCGTGCAGCTTGTCGCGAACCCCCGGAGGCACCGCATACCCCCGCTCCTCCAACCAACCGAAGGCCAGCGCCGTGTAGGCGCTGAGGTAGGCGCTGGCGTAACGATCCTCGGCCACGTAGTAGGCCATGCCGCCGCCCGGCGTCTGATGGTCCGCCGCCAGGTCGAGAGTGTTCTGGGTCAGGCGGTCCCCTTCCGGCCAGACGAAGCCCGCCGGCAGGTAGTCCCGCAGCGCCCGATAGTGCGCCGCCATCACCCCCTTGGTCAGCTTCTGCTCCCAGCACATGTAGGGATAGCGGCGGATGTAATCGAAGGCGCCCTCGACACCGCTGATCACCGTGGGGCTCAACTCAACCTGCAGGGAGCCGACGTCGGTACGGATGCCGTCGGGATAGCGCACCGCCTCGCGGACCTGAGCCTCGATCGTGGTGCCGTAGCTCGCTCCGGTTTCGATCGAATGGGCCGGCAGCACCGGGATCGTAGCGACCAGTCCGTCGGCGTCGACGGTATCCGCCGCGGTGACCGACAGCTCGATCTCCCCCTCCCGCTCCGCCGCCGCCACCGGCACTGAGACGTCGTAGCGCTTGTAGGGCGCGGCGAGCACCGTCTGCTGAACGCCGGGGGTGTCGACCACGGAACCTCGCGCCACGGCGCGCACCTCGATCCGGCGTTCGGTCTCGGTGCGGTTCATCACGGTGAAGCGGGCGCTGAACCGATCCCCCTCGGACACCTGGTTGGGGAGCGCCGGCCGGATCTCCGTCGGCCGGTTGACCTTGAAGCGCCCCTGCCCCAATCCGAAGCGATCGGTCGCGGTGGCGCCGACGACCAGCACCCGCCAACCGGTCAGGTTGTCGGGCACCTGGAAGCGCACCAAGGCCTTGCCCTCGGCGTCGGTCTCCACCGCCGGGTTCCAGTAGGCGACGAAACGGAAGTCGCTGCGCATCGACGGGTCGGGACCGCCGCCGCCGCCGGGGTTGGCGCCCTTCTGCTCGAACTTCTGGATCCCGATCAAACGCAGCAACGTGTTGAAGTTCCAGAGATCCAGCGCGCGCAGTTCGTAGAAGTTGCGGTAGGGATCGAAGCTCTCGGTGCCGCCGGCCACCAGGTCGAGCACCGCCTCGTCGAGCACCGCCACCGCCAGCTGAACCGGCTGCCGCTCACCTCGCCGGGGAGAGGCCTCGATCTCCACGGTGACCTGTTCGCCCGGCTTGTAGACCTCCCGGTCGCTCCGGGCCTCGATGGCCAGCTCCTTGAGCGGATCCCGCACCTCGGTCCGGGCGTAGCCGATGCGGAAGGCGGGTTTGCCCAGGTCGACGTTGCCCTCCAGCGGCGCATCCGCCACCCGGGGAGAGACCACCACCACCGACAGATAGAAGCCCGGTAGGTAGTCCTTCTTGATCGGAACCTCGATCACCGCCGTGCTGTCCTCGAGCACCTGGGTCCAGTGATCGATCACGCCGTAGCGTTCGACGGAGATCAGCGCGGTCGCCCCGGGGAAGGGGTTCTTGACCAGATAGCGGGCGGTGTCCCCGACCCGCAGGGAACCGGCCTCGGGCAGCACGTCGAGATGGTGTCCCGGGCGCTCTTCCCACAGCACGTATCCGCGGCCGGCGGCCCAACGGTGCAGCACCGACGTCACCTCGTGGCCATCGCTGTCCTCGAGGGACGCCGTGATGCGGTAGTAGCCCGGAGCACCCGGGGTGAAGCGGCAGATCTCCGCCTCGGAGGACGAGGTCAGCGCACAGCGGTCCGCCTCGACCCAGCGATGTTCGTAGCGGGTGGTGTAGGCGTTCCCCGCCTGCAATACCCAGTCCCCCTGCCGCACCCCCGGAAAGCGATCCCGGGCGGCGTAGCGGGCCTGGCTGCGGGTGGTCACGTACTTGCCGCGGTCGTCCCGAACCGCGCTCTCGACGGTCAGCGTGCCGAAGATCACCGCGTCGGTGCGCACCTCGAACTCGGCCGTGGCCCGGCCCCGGCCATCCAACCGTCCCTCGCTGCGATGCACGGTCTCGGGGCGGGAGTAGCCGGTATCGAAGAAGAAGCCCTCGGCCCGCGGGTCGTCGATCCGGAACGGGGTGGCCCGCACCTGGGCGGTGACCCGGGTCGGCGCATCGACGTAGGGCCCCCCGGCGTGAAGCGCGGCGGAGGTTTCGACCTGTACCCGGTCCCCCGCCTGATAGCGCTCGCCGTCGAGATCGCCGTGCACCTTGAACGGCGACGGAGTGAAGTCGGTGACCAACACCCTGAGCGGTTGCCAGGAGCGATCGTCGGTGTAGTCCGCGTTGAGCTCGAAGACGTACCAGCCGAGGGTCGCGCTCTCGGGCAGCTTCAACTCGCCGGAGAGGCTGCCGAAGGGATCGAGCACCAGATCGTCCCGCTGCTGCACCGGCTTGCCCAGGGGGTCGCGAATGATCAGCGAGTAGTTACCGGGCAACGCCGGGCGCAGCGTCTCGTTCCCTTCCTCACGCACGTAGAGCTTGTACTGCAGGGTATCGCCGGCGCGGTAGACCCCCTGGGCGGTGAAGCCCCAGGCCTCGATATGGCCATGGCGCCCGGCCGCGTTCTCCGGGATCCAGCTCTCCCCCGCCCCCTGGCCCCGGACGCGGAAATCATTGCCCAGGGGCAGCAGCGCCAACGATCGATCCCGGGTCACCCGCACGAACAGATGGGCATCGGAGTGTTGCTTCCAGTAGCGCAGGTAGAGCCGTTCCGGATCGATCTGCTCCGTTCCGGCGAGAACCGCGAACCCTTCGCTGTCGGTAACCGCCTCGAAGCCGAGCGGCTGCATTCCCTCGAGGGTCGACAGCGGAGCCTTCATCAACTCGACCCGCGCCCCGGCCACCGGCCGTCCGGTCTGCATGTCGGTGACCCAGACCAGGGAGTTGTAGTGGCCGAGCTTGACGTGGACCTGGAACGGGGTCACCTGGGTGAAGAACCAGCGCCCGTCAAAACGATTGCCGGTGTTGGGCGTCGAACGAACCCGCCCGGTGACCGCGCCGCCTTCTTCGCCGAGAAGCTCCCGCACCTTGATCGGGTGGCGGTAGGCCACGTTGCGCACCTGGGGCAACGCCTCGTCCCCCTCCTGCCAGGGGCCGGTGCCGTCGACCGTGTGCACCCGGTGTTTGAGGTGAAGCGATTCCAGGTTGGTGACCACCACCGGCAGGTGGGTCTCGACCTCGGCCTCCAGCACCGAAACCGTGTGATTCAGGCTCAGCCGCGGGCGGCGGTCGTTGGTGCGGAAGACGAAGTCCATGGCGCCGACGAGGCCGCGACCGAACTCGTCCTCGAGCGCCCCGCCCGCGGCGCGCAGCCGATACAGCGCGTCGGCACGCAACCCCCGGGGCAGCTGGATGCGGTACTCGTGGTCCCGGCGGATTCCGTAGAGGGAGGACCCGACGTGCATCCCCGCCCAGGGATCCCGATCCTCACCGCCGGCCAGGTCCGGCTCGACGCCCAGACCGCTACGCAGCGATTCCAACGTCGGCGGCGCACTGAAAATCAACTCGACGCCGCTGAGCGGATCGCAGCGGCGATTCTCCAGATCACCCGGATCGAGGAACATCCGCCTGGAATGCCCCTTGTTGCGGCAGGAGATGCCGAGGAACCGGAACTCGGGGAAGGTGCGGAAGCGGGCCAGGTTGTCCTCGTCGTCGGTCGCCAGCTCCCCGTCCCGGGAAGCGATTCCGGGCAGGGTGCGCAGATCGTATCGGCGATCGGTCTCGAGAGGGCTCTCGGGGCGCACCCGAAAGGAGGTCTCGGAGCCTTCCAGCGGCTCGATCCGGCTGCGGACCCGGCTGCGGGCGGACTCGAAGACAACGGCGGCGGGGAGCGTATCCGGATCGACCGCTTGATTGAAGGTCACGCGGGCCACCGGCTGACCGGGCCCCTCCCAACGCTCGAACCAGTGATGCCGGACCTTCGGCCGCTGGGTGGTGAAGCGGTGGACCACCTGCTGGGGCAGGGTCGATCCATCCAGCGCCGCCCAACCGGGAGCGACCTGCACGGTGTAACGGGTCGCCGGCCGCAGCGGCCGCGCCTCGGCGAGCTCGCAGGAGAGCGCGGAAGTGCTGATCCAGCGCCAGGCGCAACCGGGATCGGGACTGATGCGGACCGGCACCTCGTCGCCGCTTCGATCCATCCGGCCCAGCGGCACCATCGCCCGGTCGAACTGGAGCACGATCTGGCGCCCGGTCTGGGCGGAGTCTCCCGAGGGCGTGACCCGCAGCAGCCGCAGGTCCCCCTCGGCCCGGGCCGCGCCGCTCAGCAGCATCGCCGCCAGGGCCGACGCCGCCAGGACGTGTCCCCCGGCCCACACCTGTGTCCGGTCGTCACGGTTGTGAGTCCGTTTCCATCGAATCATCGGCGCTCTCCCTTCCCAATTCGGCGCTGCTGCACGCATCGTGACAGATCTCACCCCTGGATAGAGCATCTTCCGTGCCGGATCGGAGATGAGGGAAGCGAGACCCCGGAGCATGGGTAGAATGGTCGGGTCTCGACGCGTTCCGCCCGGCGGAGACGCGTCACCCCGGGGGGCACCGAGGGATCGATGAACGACGCGCGCCGCAAGGACTCCGGACGCTTCCTGCGTCTCGCTCCGCTGCTACTGCTGCTGATCGTCGCCGGAGGCTACGGGCTCTGGTACCTGTTCCTGCGCGGCGAGCCCGCGCCGGACCCGGTGGAGACCGTCGAGGCCGGCGACAGCCTGTCGGAGCCGATTCAACCCGAGGACGCGCCGGAGCTGTTGACCCCGGACCCGGGCTGGACCGAGTTGCTCGGCACGCCGCCGGCGTGGCCGCTCGATCAGACCCCGGACTGCCGCCGCGCCGTGGAAGAACTGCAGCGGATCTGCCGCCGCATCGACTCCCACCTGGCCGAACAGAACCGGGCGGTCCCGCCCCAGGGCACCTTCGCCCTGCTCACCGGCCTCGCCGCCGATCTCGAGGCCCGGCCGCCGGAGGTCGAGGGCCTGATGCAGAACGTCGACCGGCCACGGGGGAACGTGGCGCACCTGTTCCGGGTCCTCGGCGGCGAACGGCTCTATGAGACCCGTGACCTGATTCGCGACAACCCGGAGTTCCTCGAACCGCTGACCCTGGCGCTCCACGACTGGACCCGTGCCGGCGACAGCTGCGAGGGCAACCTGCCGGCGCCGCCGGATTTCTCCGCCCAGTACACCTATTCGGCCTTTCTGATCGACACCCTGGGAGGCCAGGCGCTTCTGCGGCGGCGTCCCCCGATCCAGGAAGCGCTGGCGGGCTTCATGGCGCTCCAGGTGGTGGAACGCGCCATCGACAGTGAGCGGGATCCCCTGGCGGTCAATCCGATGCGGGAGATCCGGCGCTGCCGGCGACTGATCGAGGGCCAGGATCTGGTGTTCCGCGGGCGCTACCTGGAAGCGCTGGACCAGATGGAAGAGCGGCTGGGGCCGCGGTTCCTCGAGTAGCCAGGCCCCGTACAGAACCTGCGACAGCGGCCCGGCGCGGCTACGGGTTGCCGTAGGTCTCGGTCAGGAACTTGTGCAGCTGTTGCCGCCACCAGCGCTCGTGATGGTCCGCCGGCGAGCCCCAGATGTCGACCCGGTGGGGAATCCCCTTGCGAGCCACCACCTCGGCCATCCGCTCGGTGCTCTCGAGCCAGCTGTCGTCCCGGGCGCCGTAGAGCACGATGCCCTCGGTGGCCCGAATGCGCTCCAGGATCGCCGGATCCTCCAGCCGCGGCAGGTACTCGAGGGGGGTGTGGAAGTAAACGTCGTCGTCGTGGTGCCCGTGAAGCCGGTGCCACAACCCGTAGACCCCGCCCATGCCGAAGGCGACGCGCACCTGCTCCGGGACCTTGAACAGCAGATTGGCCACCACGTATCCGCCGTAGCTGGCCCCGATCAGCCCGATCCGCTCCCGCCCGGTACGTTCCCGCATCCAGGGCAGCAGCTCCTCGGCGGCGTAGCGTTCAAAGGCGGCGTAACCGGCGATGCGCTCCCGTGGGGCGAGGCTGTCGGAGAACAGGGTGCGTGGACCGCAGCCGTCGATTGACACCAGGTGCATCCGTCCGGCCTCGATCCAGGGGCGGCAAACCTCGGGCATGCCGTAGCGGGCAAACTCCTGCTCGTCCCCTCCCGAAGTGGGCACGTAGATCCAGGGATCTCCGGCGCTGCCGTAGTGCACCAGCGGCATGTGCCGCCCGGTGTGGTCCGAGTGCCAGCCCTCTGCGGGGCGGGATGCGACGGTCACCGCTGCTCTCCGTGCTCGAGGTCAGATACGTTCGAGCTGGTCGGGCTCGAGGGTCCGGCCCTCGACGACGTTGCCGGTGTTGCGGGTCGACGCCGGCTCGAACATCAGGATGCTGGCCTGGGACGCGGCCCGCGGCCGGTGCTCGACTCCGCGAGGGACGATGCAGCACTCCCCCGGCCGGAGAGTCACGCTCTTGTCGCGGAAGTCGATGGTGATCTCGCCGTCGATCACGAGGAACAGCTCGTCCTCCTGCTCGTGAGCGTGCCAGACGTACTCCCCCTCGATCTTGGCGATCTTGACGTGCTGACCGTTGAGCTCGCCGATCACCCGGGGGACCCAGTTTTCGTCGAAGGTACCGAACTTGTCCTTGAGATTGATGACGTCCATGGACCCAGTCTAGTCCAGCCCGGTAGCGACCGCGATCAGCCGCCCACGTAGCCCAGCGACTTGAGCTTCTCGATCGCCTCGGGATCCCGCTCCGACGGATCGACCTGCTCGATACGCATCGCCTCCATCCGGCGCAGCTCCGCCAACAACCGTTCCACCTGGGCAGGTTCTTCGCCGTACAGATTGCGCAGCTCCCGGGGATCCTCAGCCAGGTGGTAGAGCTCGCTGTTGGCCGGCGTGTCGTGGTGGTAGATCAGTTTCCACGCATCATCGGCGACGGCGAACAGCAGATCTTTCTGGTGTGGCGGCAGCGCCCTGGGCGCGTGGACGTCCATGGTGTTGAGCGCCTCGGCGTAGGCCAGCCGTCCCCCCTCCTTGCCCTCGATCACCGGCTGCAGCGGTGCGCCGTCGGTGCCGGGCAGCGGCGCCAGATTCAGCGCCTCGAGCACCGTGGGCAGGATGTCGGTGACCCTGACGGTGGAGTCGACCACCTGCCCCCGCGGTCCGTCGGGGAGATGCAACAGCAGCGGCACCCGGATCTGCTCCTGGTACAGCAGGCGGTGCGGGAACCAGTTGTGGTCCCCCAACCCCTGGCCATGGTCGGCGGTCACGATGACGACGGTGTTGTCCAGCCGCCCCGACGCGCGCAGCCCGTCGAGCAGGCGGCCGATCTCCTGATCCATGAAGGCGATCTCCGGTTCGTAGACCGCCTTGACCGCGCCCCGGCGCCGGGGATCGATCCGGTAGCGGATCAACCAGTCCACCGGCGGCACCAGCGAGATGTCGTGAGGATCGAAGAAGTGGGTCCAGACGAAGAACGGCCCGTCCTCCCGAGACAGCCAGTTCAGGGCGCTGTCCACCGTGGCATCGGCCCGCCGCTGGGCCGACGCGACCCGGCGGTCCATCCAGGCGCCGTCCTTGGGCGGACGCAACGACATGTCCTGCTGCATCACCGACTCGGCCACGTCGGTCTCGAACAGCTCGAAGCCGTGGTGCATGCCGAAACGTTCCGAAGCCGGGTAGGCGCTGACGAAGGCCGCCGTGGCGTGTCCCGCCTCGGCCAGCAGCGTGGCCAGGCTGGTGTGCTCGGGCTCCAGGTAGTGGCCGGCGGCGCCGTAGAACACCCGCACGCCGTGGCGATAGGGGTTGAGGCCGGTGAGGATCGAGGCGTGGGCGATCGGCGTGATGCCCGCCGTCGAGTACGCCCGGTCGAAACGAATGCCCTGGGACGCCAGGGCGTCCAGGTTCGGCGTGATGCCTCCCGGCCGGCCGTAGCAGCCGAGGTAGTCCGCCCGGGTGGTGTCGAGGGTGATCAACAGGACGTTGGGGATCCCCGGATCGGCGGCCGCGGAAGGGCCG
>CAZBZH010000182.1:0-8230 GCA_964496265.1 uncultured Acidobacteriota bacterium
GGGAAGACTTCAAGCTCTACATCGACGGCCGCAAGAAGCCGATCCACTCGCTGGATATCAGCTGCCCCGAGCAGGTGATGGTCGACCCCAAGGGGGGCTGGGAGGAGCGGGACTGGTCGTTGCCGCCGGTGAGCAAGGATGAGCCGCTGCGCAAGATCGTGCTGGCCTTCGACTACGCCCACATCGATCGCCATCCGATCGTGATCGAGCAGGCGCGCAATGCCGTCGAGAAGCTGCACACCGGCAACGAAGAGCAGATGATCCTGACGTTGAGCAACGGCATCCGGGTCGAGCAGGCGCCGACCCAGGACCACACCGAGGTGCTGGCCACCCTGGATCGCATGCTCGAGGATCCCAAGCTCTACGCCGGCAACCACTCGAACCTGACCGAGTGGCCCTCCTTCGAACGGATCGAGAACGTCCTCGATGTGATGGGCACGATGGAAGGGCGCAAGATCCTGATCCTGTTCTCCGGGCCGTTCAACTTCGACGGCTTCACCCACGATCCGGCCTTCCGCCGTATCTCGGCGATGGCCGCTCGCAGCCGCACCCAGATCTACCCGGTCGATACCCAGGGGCTGACCATCGGCGGCAACTGGGGGCCGGAGACTCTAAGGCGTCTGGCGGTGGAGACCGGCGGCCGGCTGACCGCGCGGACCAACGATCTGGGCCTGGCCTACGCTCGCGCCCAGCGGGATTTCTACTGCGTCTACACCTTCGGCATCATCGATCGCAACATCAAGTGGGATCACGAGCGGCGGGTCAGCATCCATGTCCGCGGCCGCAACTTCCTGCGCGCACACCATCCGGACTTCTACGTGGTGCGTTCGCCCGAGAAGAAACGTGAGGCGATCGCCCGCACCGCGGCGATGGCGCCGGAGCTGTTCGCCAACGCCGATCTGGACGCCGGCGCCGCGGTGATCGACCCGGTGGTCGGACGCCGCTGGCGCACGGTGCTCTCGGTGCCGCTCCCCGAACAGGTGCGCAACGCCGAGAAGGGTACCTGGACCATTCGCGGCCTGGTCCGTTCCGAGACCGGCGCGACCTATCACGAGTTCGAGGACGAGGTGGATGCCGAGGCGCTGGTCGCCGGCAACTGGTTCGACACGGCGAAACTCCGCGAGGGGGTCTACCGCGCCAGCGTGGTGCTGTCGGCGGACGGCAAGGCGGAACCGATCGCCGACGCCGTGGAGTTCCGCATCCCCTCGATTCCCCACGAAGGCCCGTTCGTCGTCGGGCCGGTGTTCGGCTGGCGCAACGGGGACCGGGCCCGGGACTTCGTCCCGCTGACCGGACCGATCGAGGCGGGCAAACCGCTGACCGCGCTGACCCAGGTCTGCCGCATCGATCGCCAGGAACCCTACCTCGGCCGGATCGAGCGGCGGCTCAACGGACGGCCGCTCTCCGGAGGAGCTCAATCGCTGGTGCTCAATCCCGCGCGTCGCGGCGCCTGTCAGTCGTTCTACGACGAGATCGACACCTCGAAGCTGGCCGCCGGCAGCCACACGGTGACGGCGGATGTCTCGATCACCGACGGAGTTCCGATGGCCTCGGAGGCGGCCTTCGAGATCGCCAACTAGGCTAGCCGCCCGATCGCGCGTCCCGCCGGCCCCGCCGGTAGCCTCGGGCAAACGCCCGGCTCAATAGCTCCGCGTAGTGACCGGCGCTTCGGGCATCCCGCAGGGTCAGGATCGTGGTGCCTTCGTCATCGACGACGGCGTAACCCTCGCCGTCGGACTCGACCCGGTAGGGCCTTGATGCTTCGTCGGTCATGGGCGCCAGCATAGAGCATCTTCGCCCGCTACAATCACAGCTTCAGTTCTGAGCATCGGCAGGAAGCGCCGACAGCCCCGGGAGAGTTCTTGACCGGCATTGCCCTGATCTTCGATTTTGACGGCACGGTGCTCGACACCGAGAAGGAGGTCTACGCCGCCTGGGAGCGGGTCTACGCCGACCACGGCCAGCCGCTGCCGATGGAGGAGTGGCTGCAGGTGGTCGGTCGCGCCTCGAACCACCGGGACTTCCACGCCGAACTCGAGCAGCTGACCGGCAAGCAGCTCGACCGGGAGGCGCTCAACGCCCGCCGGACCCGGGAGATCCAGCAAGCGCTGGAAGGGGAGCCGCCCCGTCCGGGCGTCCAGGAAGCGATCGACGCGGCGTTGGCCGCCGGGCACCAGCTTGCCGTCGTTTCCGGCTCCGGCCGGGAGTGGGTCGAGGGGCATCTGAAGCGCCTCGGTCTGCGCGACGCATTCGGTCCGCTGATCTGCCGGGGCGACACGCCGTTCCACAAGCCCCATCCCCAGCCGTTCCTCGCCGCGGCCTACACCCTCGGGGTTTCGCCCAAGCGCTGCATCGTCGTCGAGGACTCGGTCAACGGCGCGACGGCGGCGGTCAAGGCGGGGATGCTGACCATCGTCGCGCCCAACGTGATCACCGCCGCCGCGGATTTCTCCAGGCTGCGGCTGGACGTCAAGGTCGAGAACCTCGCGGGCCTCGACTGGAACGACCTGTTCGAGCGCGCCCGCACCCGGGACTACCCGCGCCATGCCAAGGGTGGGTTGCTCAGCCGGTTGTTCGGGCGCAAGCGGAATCCCTACGAGGCATGAGCCGACCCGCGCCGCTGCCGCTTCCGGTTGACGCGCATCTCGAGCGCATCGCCGAGGCGGTGCGTAAGCATCGGGCCGCGGTGATCACGGCGCCGCCGGGCGCCGGCAAGACCACCCGCATTCCGCCGGTGCTGGCCGAGGACGGGCCGTTGATCCTGCTGCAGCCCCGGCGGGTCGCCGCCCGTGCCCTGGCCCGGCGCATCGCCGCCGAAAGGGGCTGGACCATCGGCCGGGAGGTCGGCTGGCAGGTGCGCTTCGAGCGGAAGTTCAGCAAGGAGACCCGGCTGCTGGTCGCCACCGAAGGGGTGTTGACCGCGCGGCTGCTGGCCGACCCGCTGCTGGAACGGTTCCGCACCATCGTGCTCGACGAGTTTCACGAGCGCAGCCTCCATGCCGATCTGGCCCTGGCGCTGAGCGCCCAGGCGCTGGAGGCTCGGGACGATCTGCGGCTGGTGGTGATGTCGGCAACCCTGGCCGCCGAACCGATCGCGTCGTTTCTCGACGGCTGCCCGGTGATCGACGTGCCGGGGCGGGCCTACCCGCTGACCGTGGAGTACGCGCCGGACCGGCCGTTGGCCGAGGTGGTGCTGGAACGGCTACAGGCCGTTGATGGCGACAGCGGCGGAGGATCCCGTGGCCACCTGCTTGCCTTCCTGCCCGGTGCCCGGGAGATCGATCGTGCCGTGTCCGACCTGCGCGGTCGTGTGCCCGCGGGGGTGCGGGTGTTGCCCCTTCACGGTTCTCTGCCGCCCGAAGCTCAGGATGCCGCGGTGGCGCCCAGCGATTCCCGCAAGGTGGTGCTGGCCACCAACATCGCCGAGACATCGCTCACCGTCGCCGGCGTGACCGACGTGGTGGACGGCGGGACCCACAAGGTGCTGCGCCTGGATGCGGGTCTGGGATTGGACCGGCTGGAGCTGGAACGGATTCCCCGAGATGCCGCTGACCAGCGCGCCGGCCGCGCCGGCCGCACCGGGCCGGGGCATGTGGTGCGTTTGTGGGATGAGCGGCAGCAACTCGAGCCGCAGCGCCAGTCGGAGATTCGCCGGGTCGATCTGGCCGGGCCGTTTCTTGACGTGCTGGCCTGGGGGGAGCAGCCGACATCGTTCCGTTGGTTCGAGGCACCGGACCCGAACCGCGCCGCCCGGGCGATGGAGTTGCTGGAGCGTCTCGGCGCGATGGATGCCGGAGCGATCACGCCCCTGGGCCGCGCACTGCGGCGCCTGCCCCTGCACCCTCGGTTGGGGCGTGTGTTGTTGGCCGAGCCCGATCGCCGACTTGCCGCCGCGGCCTGCGCCGTATTGTCCGAGGGTTGGTTCGCCGGGGCAGGAGAGACCCGCACCGTCTGCGATCTCTTGCCGCTGGTCGACCGCATCGGCCAGGCGCCCTACCGGGTGCGTGAAGCGGCGAAGCAACTGGAGGCCCGTGCCGCCGAAGTGGATCCTGATCGCCGCTGGCAGATCGAGGCCGACGGCCCGACGCTCGGCGCCCCGTTGCTTGCCGGTTATCCCGACCGGGTCGCCCGTAGGCGGGAACCCGGTTCCCCTCGTCTGTTGCTGGCAAACGGGCACGGCGCCGAGCTCGGTCGAGAGTCCGGGGTGCACGACGGCGAGTTTCTCGTCGCCGTCGACCTGTTTGCCGCGCCGCATCCGGGCCGGCGGGGCGGTTCGCCGGGCGGCCCACCAGGGGGTAGCAGCTCCCGGGTGCGGGTGGCGGCCCAGGTGTTGCCTGAATGGATCCCGCTGACCCGGCGAGAGACCGTCCACGAATTGGACGGCGAGAGTGGCCGGGTGCGCGCCGCCGAGCGGCAGTTTCACGAGAGTCTGCTGCTGCGGGAAGCCCCGGTGCGCGCCGATGCGGAACGTTCCGCGGAGCTGCGCCGGGATGCGCTGCTGGAGCGTGGCCTCGGCGAACGTGCCGAGTCGCTCTTGCGCCGCCTGCGCTTCGCCGGGGCCGAGATCGACCTGCCGGCGTTGTTGCTGGATCTCTGCCGCCAGCGAGAGGGCTGGTTCGAGCCCGATCTGGAGCCGGCGCTGGATTGGGCCGCGCGTCAGGCGCTGCAGTCCGGCGCACCGGCGACCCTGGACGTGCCCAGCGGCCGCAGCGTGCGGCTGGACTATCGCGACCAGGACACCGTGGTCGCGGCGGTCAAGCTGCAGGAGCTGTTCGGCCTGGCCGACACGCCGCGGATCGGCCCACGGAAGGTGCCGGTGGTCTTCGAACTGCTGGCGCCCAACGGCCGCCCGGTGCAGACCACCCGGGACCTGCGCAACTTCTGGAACGAGACCTACGCCGAGGTGCGCAAGGAGCTGCGGGGCCGCTACCCCAAACATCCCTGGCCGGAGGATCCCTGGACGGCGCAACCGACCCACCGCCCCAAGCGCCGCCCGCGTTGACCCTCGGCGATCGAGGTGGGATGAATCCGCGCATCGAGGCGCGGGTGATTCCTGGCGCCCGCTCGATATACTGCGGGGGTCAGACCGCTTTGAATTCGATCGTTCGCGACCTGTGAGGAGACTCCTTCCATGGCCAAGATCCTGGCGTTCGCCGGCAGCGCCCGCGCCCACTCCCTAAACAAGAAACTGGCCCACGCCGTGGCCGGCCTGGTTCGCGACGCCGGCGGAGAGGTCACCGAGATCGACCTGCGCGACTTCCCCATGCCGCTCTACGACGGCGACCTGGAAGAGGCCGAGGGAGCGCCCGAGAGTGCCGACCGGCTCTACACGGTCATGAAGGCCCACGACGGGTTCCTGATCGCCTGCCCCGAGTACAACAGTTCGATCACTCCCTTGCTCAAGAACACCATCGACTGGCTGTCTCGCCCCCGTGCAGGGGAACCCCGCCTCGGCGCCTTCGCCGGCAAGACCGCCGCGCTGCTGGCGGCCTCCCCCGGTGGGCTCGGCGGCCTGCGCGGGCTGGTCCACGTCAAGGCGATCCTGGGCAACATCGGCGTCCACGTGATCCCCGACCAGCTGGCCCTGGGCGGCGCCCACAAGGCCTTCACCGACGCCGGCACGCTGATCGAATCCAGCGACGCCCGCCGTGCGGCCGGCCTCGCCGAGAGCCTGGTCGCCACCACTCGCAAGCTGGCGGACTAGAAACGCACCTCGGCCAGCAGCTCCACCTGGCGGCCCTGGCGCCAGAAGGCGTTCTGGGTTCCGTTCAGCACCATGCCCCTGGAAGTATCCGAGGCGGCGATCAGCCGCGTCTGGTCATCCAGCAGGTTGAAGATGGCCAGCCCGACCGATCCGTTCAGGCCGCGCCCCAGACGAAACTCCCGCATGAATCGGGCGTCGAGGGTCCAGAAGGATGGGTTGCGTCCGTCGTTGCGCCGCCCATCGACGTAGCGCAGCTCCGGATAGGGCGCGCCCGTCGCCTCGTCCAGGGAGAAGCCCCGTTCGAGGGTGGAGAACGGCGTACCCGATTCCCAACCGACCACGATCCCCATGCGAATGCCCCACGGCGTGGAGGTGCTCGCCGCCAGCTTGGCCTGATGCCGACGGTCGTCATCGGCGGGACCGGCAATCGGGTTCAGCAGGACCGGATCGAAGATCTGCAGGGGATCGACGTTGAAGTGGTCTCCGTTGGTCCGGCTGTAGCGGTACCAGGCGTTCATCTCCCATCCGCGGTATTGCCGGCGGGTGAAGTTGAGCAGGATCGATTCCTGCCGACCCCGGCCGGTGCTCTCCAGCCGTGTGATCGTGCTCCAGAACGGGTTGATCCGGCTGCCGTCGGGCCGCCGGTTCTGATCGACGGTGCGTAGCTGGCGATCCCGATCCTGGAGTTCCCAGACCAATTCCAGCGAGGCTTCGGCGAAGAGCTCTCGTTCGACGCTGAAGCTGTAGCGATCGGCCCGGGGAGCCCGCAGCTCCCGATCGACGATCAAGGCGGTGGTGCCCGGGAGGTTGCCGTCGTCGCTCAGTTCCCAGCGATCCCCGACGCTGCGGGCGCTCCAGCTTGAAAGCACGAAGCCGGGGGCCTGCTCGATCAGGCCGGCGGATTGGGGGAACGGTTCGAACTCGCGCCGGACGGTCCAGGAGAAGCGTGTCCTGCCGTTGCTCCACGGATCCCAGTTGAATCCGACGAACCCGCCTAGCCGGTCGTCGTCCAGGGACATCATCTCGGGACGCCGACGCTTCCATGTATCCGACGAGCCCAGATGGTCGATGGCGGCCGCGGCGGCCGTGTAGGCGAGGCGCGCGGCTTCTTCCGGAGCCTGGCCGCTCGCCAGGTTCTGCCGGTAGAGCAGGTCCTCGGCGCGCGGATCGAGCACGCTCTTGCCGTCGGCCCGAATGCGATCCCGCTCGAAGCGCAGGCCGATCTCGATCGAGGCACTCTGCGAGATGCGCATGCGATCACGCAGGTAGACCGACAGGCTATCGAAGTCGCTGCGCACCTGCTGCCGGAAAGCCTCCGGAGTGGCCAGCAGCAGCGATCCGCTATCCCCCGAGGCCAACCAGTCGATGGATGCGTCGAGGCGCTGGTCCCGCCGATGGCTGCGGTTGCCGAGCTCGAACCCGGCCTTCAGCTCGTGGGACACCCCCAGGAAGCGGCGGCCCACGTAGTAGCTGGTGTCGTTACGCAGGGCAAACCCGTCGCCCCGATCGTCCAGCCGCCCGGCCGCGGGTCCGCTCCAGCTGCCGACGGTGAGATCGCGGCAGTTCAGCGAGGCAAAGGAGGTTCCGGGGAGGCAATCGTTGGCCGCGCCGGGAGCCCAGGGAGTCGTCTGCGAGCGCGAGGACAGCCCGTCGAGCTGCGTCTCGGTGAACAGCTTCGGGCTCACCGGGGCGATCCAGCGCAGCCGGAAGGTTCGCCTGGAGTCATCGATGGCAAACGAAGACTCGGGGGGCATCAGGTTCCCCGCGCCGAAACGATCGGCCACGATGTCGGCACGGTCCATGTCGAGTCGCAGTTTGTTGCGGTCGCTGGCCTGCCAGGTCAGGCTGGCCGACGTGGTTCTCCGGTCGGCCCGGCGGGCTATCAGGAACCTGGGGGTGTTGAGCGGCGCCTCCTCACCGACGTGGTCGGCGGTCACCCGGTACCAGAGCCGGTCCTTCACGATCGGTCCCAGGAGGTTCGCCGTGTAGCGGGCCAGTCGGCCGGCCCCTTCCCTTCCACCGACGGGCGTGCTGTTGAGCCCCTGATCTCCCATGCGGAAGCCGACCTCGCCTTCGAAGTCGTTGCCTCCCTGCTTCTGGATGATCTGGGCGAACCCACCCTGGGCGCCGCCAAACTCCACTCCGCCGCCGACGGCGACGACCTCCATCTCCTCGAGGCTGCTCATGCTGATCATCGAGGTTCGCCCGGTGATCGGGTCGACGTTACTGACCCCGCCGACCAGCGAACGGAACGGCCGGGCACGGCTGCCGTGCACGCCGCCTCCATTCGCCTCGCCGATACCGGGGGCCAGCGTCAGCACGTTGTGGTAGGCCCGTCCCTGCACCGGCAGGTCCGCGACGAAGCTGTTGCTGAAGCGGGTCGAGGTTGACGACGTGGTGAGCTCGACGATCGATTCAGCGGCGGAGACGGTGACCGTCTCGAGCAGGGCGTCGGTCGTGAGGCGCTTGGGGGTTGTCGGCGGAATGTCCAGCGGGAGCGGTGGGGTATCGCTGACGACCACATCG
>CAZBZH010000183.1:0-8163 GCA_964496265.1 uncultured Acidobacteriota bacterium
GGAGCCCCGATCCAGGATCCGTCGGACCCGGTGGAGCTGGGCCTGGTGGCCCGCAGCTTCGACTCTTGCCTGGTGTGCACGGTGCACGCGTACGACGGCAAGAGCGGCAAGGAACTGTCTCGGTTCGTCGTCAACGGCATGGTATGAGCGAGAGGGCGCCCGGCATCAGCGTCGCGGAAGCGCGCCGGCTCGCCCTCGACGAGAGCCTCAGCGCTCATGCGTCCGGCGACATCGTCGTGATCGGCTGCGGCAATCTGCTGCGGGGCGACGATGCCGTCGGCCCGACCCTGATCCGGCATCTGTGGGACGAGGGAGTGCCCGCAGGAGTCACCCTGGTCGACGGCGGCACCGCGGGTATGGACGTGGCGTTCAAGATGCGCGGCGCCCGGGCGGTGCGCCTGATCGACGCCTCCACGACGGGAGCGGAACCGGGCACCGTCTACCGGGTTCCCGGTGAAGAGGTGGAACAGTTGCCCCCCCTTCAGGGTCTGCACACCCATCAGTTCCGCTGGGATCACGCCCTGTCTTTCGCTCGCTGGCTGCTGGGTGAGGACTACCCGGCCGACATCGCCGTCTATCTGGTCGAGATTGCCCAGACCGAGCCGGGCGCGCCGCTATCGCCTCACGTCGATACCGCGATGCACCGGGTTGGGCGCATGCTGCGGGAAGAGTGGCCCGGCTCATGACGCAGTCGGTGGAATTCACCGCCGACGGCACCCTGCGGGTCTCGGCGGAGTTGGCCGCGGACTACTTCCCGGCCCACGCCCTGGTGGCCCGGGTCGAGGCGAATCATCTGTGGCTGATTCCCCTGGCCGGACCCCAGGGGGGCGGCCTGTACCTGAAGCAGCGCAACCCGCGCGGCGACCGCAGCACCCTGATCTGGGAGGCGTTCGCCGGCGAGATGCCGGTCGGCAGCCGGCCGGTAGCCTGGGACGCGGAACGGGGTGCGTTGCGCGTCGAGTTGACTTGATCGATGACCGACGCGCGTGACGGGGCCAGGGAGGTCGCGACTCGCGTGATCGAGAGAAACGGACGGTTCGAGGTCGAGATCCTGGTGGTGTTTCCCGATCGCTGTGTGCGCAAGATCGTCGGCGACTACCCGACGCGGCGCAAGGCGGAGATCGCGGCAACCTGGATCCTCCGCGCCGCGGATCGCGATATCGAGGGACCTCTCCATGGCTGACGCATCGCCCGATCGACTGTTTCCACGCCCCCAGCCGCTGGGCGTCTTTCCGCTGCCTGCCGGCTATCTGCTGATCGGCGACGGCCCGGGCCACGACGAGGTGCGCCGGCAACTGCTCGAAGGCCGGCGGCCGGAGTCCTTCCCCGAGACGCTGCGTTACTACGAACGCGCCCTCGACGGCGACGCGGACGGGGCGCTACAAGCCATCGACGGAGATGACGCGGTCGCGGAGCTCAATCGATTCGTGCTGGCTCCCAGCGTCGAGAAACTGCGCGGACTCCAGGAGCGCAGCGGCGACGATCCCGCCTTTGCCACCTACGTGACGACTCTGGCCTTCATCGTCGGGCTGACCGGCGAGCTCCCCGAGGGCGCCGGCGCCTCGGGAGAGATCGCCGCCCTGGTTCACGCAGCCCGCGCGACGCTTTGCCTGCAGCGGCGGGACCACGCCGGGGCTACGGATGAGCTGGACCGGGCCGCCCAGGAGGCGTTGACGGTCAGCCGGCCGATGGCCGGGCAGCTCCTCGGGCAGTTGGCCCACACCCAGCTCGACCAGGGAGGCACCCGCCGGGCGGCGGTGACGTTCCAGGCCGCTATCGACGCCATGAGCGAGACCGATCTGCACGTCACCCGGGCGGAGCTTCACGTCGCCGCCGGGGCGATGTTCCAGGAGATGTCCGAGTCGGCGCCCCGCCTGATGCAGCAGGCGATCGATCACTACCACCAGGCGCTGGCCCTGGTGAACGCCGAGACCGCTCCGGAGACCTTCGCCATCGCCAACGCCAACCTGGGGCTGGCCTACATCACGATGCCGATGAACCAGGCCTCGGATCAGCTGCGCATCGGCGTCGCCGTTCAGAGCATGCGTGACGCCCTGGAGGTCTTCACTCCGGAGAGCCACCCGGACCGCTGGTCCAGCACCCAGCTCAACCTGGCCAACGCCCTGGTCTACATGCCGTCGAAACATCAGGCGGACAACATCGCCGAGGCGGTCGGCCTCTACGAAGGGGTGCTGCAGCAGCGGGACCGTGAAAAGGATCCCCAGGGGCGCGCCCGCGTGCTGGCCAACCAGGGGAACGCTCTGGCGCACCTCGGCGTCTTCGGCGACGCCAAGAGCAAGCTGCACGAGGCTCGAGCCATCTTCGAGGAGTTCAACGAGGAGGGCGCGGTGCAGTCGGTGCGCATGGTGCTCGATCAGATCGCGCGGCAGGAATCCATCGCTCGGCAGAACCGCCCGCCGGCTCCCGGCGCCGGCGCCCAGGAGGCCCCGTGAGTACCGACGGCCCCAGCGGCGCTTCGGGCGTGACCGAGGCCACCGAGTTCGAGACGCTGGCAGCCGAGGTCGATCAGGCCATCGAGGCGGTCGAGAGTCTGGAAGGCCCGGCGCGTGAGACGGCCATGCGGCTGAAGAAAGCCATCGAGGCGTTCCACCGGCCGGCTCTGGTTCAGATCGTGCGCCGCCTGAAGGAAGACCCCCGGGGCAAGGAACTCCTGTTCGAGCTGGTCGACGATCCGGCGGTGCTCTCGGTGCTGTCCCTGCAGGGCATCGTCAAGTCCGACCCGATGACCCGGGCCCGCAAGGCGCTCGAGAGCGTGCGCCCCTACCTGCAGTCCCATGGCGGCGACGTGGAACTGGTGCGCATCGAGCAGGGAGCCGCCTACGTCCGGCTTCAGGGAGCCTGCAGCGGGTGCTCCATGTCCGCGGTCACCCTGCGCGACGGGGTGGAGGAAGCGCTGGTCGGCGTGATCCCCGAGATCGAACGCATCGAGGTACTGGAAGATCAACCCACGGCCTCGATCATCCCCCTGGCCTCGCTGAGCGACTCCGACAACAAGGGCTGGATCCAGGGCCCGGCCACCTCCGCCGTACCGGCGGGAGGCATGCTCCGTTTCGACGTCGAGGCATCCCAGGGCCAGGCGAGCTTTCTGGTGACTCATGTGGACAACCGGATCTCGGTCTTCCGCAACGCCTGCGCCCACCAGGGGCTACCTCTCGACGGCGGGACACTCAGCGACGGGGTGCTGACCTGCCCGCGGCACCAGTTCCGCTTCGACGCATCGACCGGCGAATGCGTCTCGGCGCCGGGAGCTCAACTCGAGACCATTCCGGCCCGGGTCGAGGACGGCCAGATCTGGATCCGCGCCGATGGAGCGTGAGACGCAGAGCGTTCGCCGGGTCGGCCTGGGCCCGGTGCAGCGGGAGAGCCCCGGCGACGGCCGCAGTCAAGCCGGAACGGCCGAGCCCCTCGCCTGGTTCGGCGCCGAGGCGGTCGGCGGATTGATGCTTCCGTCGGCCACGCCGACGGCCTCCCAGCTCTATGCGCCCCGCGGGGTCTGGCTCGACGACCGTCGACTGATCGTCGCCGATACGGGCAACCACCGCATCCTGGTCTGGAACGATCCCCTGCAGGGAGGCTCCCACCGGGATGCCGACCTGGTGTTGGGACAGTCGGACTTCGTCTCCGAAGGCGCGCAGTCCGCCGGCCAGGGCCCCGAGAACGGGATGCGCCTGCCGACCGGGCTCCTGGTTCATGAGGAGCGCCTGATCGTCGCCGACGCATGGAATCACCGGCTGCTGATCTGGAACCGGTTCCCTGAACATTCCGCCGCCCGGCCGGACCTGGTGATCGGCCAGAGCGATCTGTCGGGAGTCGAGGAGAACCGCGGTCAGCCCTGCGGCCCGCTGGGGTTCAACTGGCCCTTCGGGATTGCCCTGGTCGACGGCTGGTTCTACGTCACCGACACCGGCAACCGCCGGGTGCTGGTCTGGCCCGGCATTCCCGAACCAGAAGACGCACCGGAGGTCATCCTCGGCCAACCGACCCCCGAGTCGCGGGAAGAGAATCGCGGGCGGGTCGCTGCCGACAGCTTCCGCTGGCCCCACGATGTCGCCGGCGACCATCGCAGTCTGTTCATCGCCGATGCCGGAAACCACAGGATCCTCGGCTGGGATCCTCGGCCCGAGCGAGACCGGGAAGCCGACCGGGTGCTGGGCCAACCGGACTTCGACTCGGTGCGCGAGTTCCCCTACGCGCCCCAGACCGCGGCCGGCGTGCGCTTCCCCTACGCCATCGCCCTCGAGGGCGACCGCATGGCCGCGGCGGATACGGCGAACAACCGCATTCTGGTCTGGGACCGGATGCCCGAGACCTCGTCGGTCGCCGCCGACCGGGTGCTGGGCCAACCGGACTTCGCCGCCAACGGAGAGAACCGCTGGGACGCGGTAGCCCTCGACACCTTCTGCTGGCCCTACGGGATCCGGATGCACAACGGGCACCTCGCCGTCGCCGACTCGGGCAACAACCGGGCAATGATCTGGACGCTGGGAAGATGAGCACGCCCCCCCTCGCCGAACGCATCGAGGTGCACGGCGTCGTGCAGGGGGTCGGCTTCCGCCCGATGGTGCACCGGCTCGCCACGTCGCTGGGTCTCGACGGACACGTGGGCAACGACTCGAGCCGGGTCTTCATCGAGGTCCAGGGTGCGGCACCGCGGATCGACGAGTTGGTTCAGCGGCTGCGCCGGGAGTGTCCTCCCCTCGCGCGGATCGATCGGATCGAACGGCAGCCGGTGCGCCCGGAACCCGCTTCCGGCTTTCGCATCGTCGAGAGCCGGGCGGTCGAGGGGGGCCGCACCCCGGTCCCTCCCGACACCGCCGTCTGCGACGCGTGCCTCGAGGAACTGTTCGACCCGTCGAACCGGCGCTACCGCCATCCGTTCATCAACTGCACCGACTGCGGGCCACGCTTCACGATCATCCGGGAGCTGCCCTACGACCGCCCCCGCACCACCATGGAAGCGTTCCCCATGTGCCCGGCCTGCCGGGAGGAGTACGAGAACCCTGCCGATCGCCGCTATCACGCCCAGCCGGTGGCCTGCCCCGATTGCGGACCCACGCTGACCTGGCGCGACGCGAACCTGACGGAGATCTCCGCGCCCGACCCGATCGAACGGGCGGTCCGCGCGCTGCAAGCGGGCCGGATCGTGGCGATCAAGGGGATCGGCGGCTACCACCTGGCCTGCCGTGCCGACGACGATGGGGCCGTGCGCTCTCTGCGTGAGCGGAAGCACCGCCCCGAGAAACCCTTCGGCGTGATGGTCGCCGATCTGGATCAGGCGCGGCGGCTCGCCCATGTCTGTCCCGACGAGGCGGACTTGCTCCAATCCCCCGCCGCCCCGATCGTGCTGCTCCGCGCCCGCGAAGCAAACGGGTTGTCGCGCAGCGTGGCGCCGGGGAACCCGCTGCTCGGGCTGATGCTGCCCTACACCCCGCTGCATCACCTGCTGCTCGCCGGCCTGGGAAGACCGCTGGTACTGACCAGCGCCAACCCCTCGGGGGAACCGCTGGTCCATCGGCTGCAGGACCTCGAATCTCTCGCCGGACTCTACGACGCGGTGCTCGACCACGACCGTCCGATTCAGACCCCTTGTGACGACTCGGTGGTGCGCCTGGTCGGTGGTAAGCTCCTGCCGATCCGCCGAGCACGAGGTTACGCGCCGCTTCCGGTCCCGCTGGACAGCGGAGGCCGTGCCGTGCTTGCCGTCGGCGCGGAACTGAAGAACACCTGCTGCGTGGCCGCCGACGGCCGCGCATGGGTCAGCGCACACATCGGGGACATGGAGAACCTGGCTACCCTGCGCAGTTTCGAACACAACGCCGAGCATCTCGGTGCCCTGTACGAGGTGCGGCCGGAGCTCGTCGCCGCCGACGCGCACCCCGGGTACCGGGGCTCGATCTGGGCCCGGGAGCATCACGGCGAGCGCCTGGTCCAGGTCCAACACCACCACGCCCACATTGCCTCGGTGATGGCGGAACACGGTCTCGACCCGCAGCAGGAAGTCCTCGGCTTCGCCTTCGACGGCACCGGCTACGGGGACGACGGCACGATCTGGGGGGGCGAGGTCCTGCTGGCCCGGGCCGCGGACTACCGCCGCATCGGCCACCTCCAACCGGTTCCCCTGCCCGGCGGCGACGCGGCCGTTCGAAACCCCTGCCGGGTCGCCCTGGCCTACCTGCACGGCGCGGGCATCGAGTGGTCCGACGATCTCGCTCCGGTGGCCGCGCTGCATCCGGCGCAACGGGAGCTGTTGCGTCAACAGTTGGCCCAGGACATCGGTTGCGTACCCACCACCAGCATGGGTCGCCTGTTCGATGCGGTCGCCTCGTTGCTCGGCCTGCGTCAGACCATCAACTACGAGGCGCAGGCCGCCATCGACCTGGAGATCGCCGCCCAGCGCCACACCGGCGACAGCCCGTCCTATCGCTTCGCCCTGCGCGAGGGCGTGCTCGACCCACAGCCGGTCTTCCAGCAGATGATCCGTGACCTGCGGGCCGGCCTGCCGGCGGAAGTGCTCGCCCGGAGCTTCCACAGCGCGGTCGCCGACGCGGTGGCGGACGTGGCCCGCGACGCCGCCGACACCCACGGGGTCCGAATCGTGGCCCTCAGCGGAGGCGTGTTTCAGAACGCGCTGCTGACCGAAGCATGCACCGAGGCGCTGCAGGCCCTCGGCCTCGATGTCCGAACCCACTCCGTGGTGCCGCCCAACGACGCCGGTCTGGCGTTGGGACAGGCCTACGTCGCCGCGCATCGCGCGCGCCGCCCAGAGGAGAAACCACCATGTGCCTAGCCGTTCCCGGAAAGATCACCGAGATTCGCGAAGACCGCGGCACCCGCATGGCGACCATCGACTTCGACGGGATCCGCAAGGAGATCTGTCTGGCCTACCTGCCCGATCTGGAGATCGGCGACTACGCCATCGTCCATGTCGGGTTCGCCATCTCCAAGGTAGACGAGGATTCAGCCCTCGAGACCCTGCGCATGTTCCGCGACCTCGGCGTACTCGAGGAGGAACTGGGCGAAGACGCGCAGCCCTCGCCCGGAGGAGCCTCGTGAAATACCTGGACGAATTCGGCGACCCGCAGCTTGCCCGCGGCCTGTTCGCGGAGATCGACAAGGCCTGCACCCGCCAATGGGCGATCATGGAGGTCTGCGGTGGACAGACTCATTCGATCATTCGCAACGGCATCGATCAACTGCTGCCCGACCGGATCGAACTGATCCACGGCCCCGGCTGCCCGGTCTGCGTCACTCCGCTCGAGGTCATCGACAAGGCGCTCGAGATCGCCGCCCGGCCCGAGGTGATCTTCTGCTCCTTCGGCGACATGCTGCGCGTACCCGGGAGCGAACACGACCTGTTCACGATCAAGAGTCGCGGAGGGGACATTCGCGTCGTCTACTCCCCGCTCGATGCGGTGACCCTGGCCGAGGAGAACCCGGACCGGGAGGTCGTGTTCTTCGCCATCGGCTTCGAGACCACGGCGCCGGCCAACGCCATGGCGGTCCGCCGGGCCGAACAGCTCGGGCTTGGCAACTTCTCGATCCTGGTCAGCCACGTGCTGGTCCCGCCGGCGATCGAGGCGATCGCCGCCTCGCCGAGCAGCCGGGTCGACGGCTTCCTCGCCGCGGGGCATGTCTGCTCGGTGATGGGGACCCTCGAGTACGGACCGCTGGTCGAGCGCGTGGGGTGTCCGATCGTGGTCACCGGCTTCGAGCCACTGGACGTGCTGGACGGGATTCGCCGCACGGTGCTCCAGCTCGAGGCCGGCGAGGCGCGGCTGGAGAACGCCTACCAGCGGGTGGTCAGCGAACAGGGCAACCCCGCTGCGCGGGATGTGCTGGAGCAGGTGTTCACCGTCTGCGACCGGGCCTGGCGGGGCATCGGCGAGATCCCGGCCAGCGGCTGGACGCTCTCCCCGGCCTACGCCGACTACGACGCCGCGACCCGCTTCGACGTCGCCTCCATCGAGGCTCCCGAGTCGGAGCACTGCCGCAGCGGTCAGGTGCTGCTGGGCCAGATCAAGCCCCATCAGTGCGAGGCCTTCGGCACCCGCTGCACCCCGCAACACCCGCTCGGAGCCACCATGGTCTCCGGCGAGGGCGCCTGCGCCGCCTACTACAAGTACCGCCGGCTCACCGGCTGAA
>CAZBZH010000184.1:0-2853 GCA_964496265.1 uncultured Acidobacteriota bacterium
CCGTGCAGCTCGCCGTGGCTTGCCCTGCCGACGACCCAGATCCCCGTGGGCTCGGGCGCGGCATCAACCCGGGCGCGGATCTCGGTGTGGGTGGTCGCTCGATCCTCTCGGCCGCCGAGCAGCAACACCGGAGCGGTCAATGACCCGATTCGCTCGAGGGGTCGCAGGTAGCCACGCGGAATCTCCGATCGCAGCGGCAACTGCATGGTCAAGAGAGGCGAGGCCCAGGCACCGGGCGACCCGAAGCGGGCACGCAGGCGATTGGCCGTGGCGACCTCGATGCTCGAGTACATCGACTCCAACACCAGCGCGTCGACAGGTAACGGCTTCTCGCCGAGAACACAGGAAGCGGCCCCGAGAGAAACGCCAATGGCCGCCAACGGCTTGCCGCCGACTCGCCCTCGCAATGCCTCGATGCCGTTCCGCACGTCGTCAGATTCGAGATACCCGAACGTAATTTGCTCGCCGTCGCTCTCCCCGTGAGCCTGGAGATCCAGGGCCAGGGAGGCATAGCCCTGCTCCCGCAGGAAGCGCGCCCTGGCCAGCATACTGCGCCGGTTGGCGCGCACTCCGTGGACCAGCAGCACCCCGGCCCGGGTTTCCCCCTCGGCCGGGATGAACCAGCCCCTGAGCGTGCTGCCCCGGCCGTCGGCCATGTCGAGCGGCTCGACGGGCAAGCCGGCTGGAGGATCCCCGATCATCGCGGGAGCCGGTGCGGCGAGAGCCCCACCTATCCACCACAGGAAGCCGACCGCGAGCAGCAGCGGCAGCGCCACCAGTCCCGCACGCAGCCAGAGACGTGGTGACCTCCCGCTCACAGCCAGCGGCGCACCCGGGACATGTAGTCCACGTAGGCCTGGCCGAACTCGTCGGTCAGGTAGCGCTCCTCCCGGGCGATCACGTAGAAGCGGATCGCCACCAGCGCCAGGGGCAGCAGCGGCAGCACCCAGAGGATGCGGGTCAGCAACGTGCCGCCGAGGTACAGCAGGGTCATCCCCACGTACATCGGGTTGCGGGTGAAGCGATAGGGCCCGCGGATGACCAGTTGTTTGGCCGGGCTGTGGGGCATCGGGCTGGTGCCGGCGATGCCGAAGGTCGCCAGCCCCCAGAAGGCCAGACCGGCGCCGAGGGCGATGCCGATCCAGCCGCCGATCACGCCGACGGCCTGGAGACTCGGCGGCAGCAGCGACATCGGCCAGACCCGGTCGAGGCCGTAGCCCACCGCAAACGCGCCGATGTAGAAGAACGGAGGCGGGATGTGAATCCCCGGCGAGGCGAGCTTGCCCTCGGCGGCCCGGGCGGCGGCGTTGTCCTGGGTCATCGATTCCTCCTCACCCTTGCGGCCGGTAGGGCCCGGACAGGCGGGATGAAACGCTCGGGGTCGCCGGCCGGTTCCCGATCTTCGGCTAGGCCAGCCCCAGCACCGTGGCCGACACGGTGAAGTAGATCAGCAGCCCGGTGATGTCGACGACGGTGGTGACGAACGGGGTCGACGAGGTGGCGGGGTCCAGGTTCAGCCGCTTGAGCAGCAGCGGCAGCATCGAACCGACCACGACGCCCCACAGCACCACGCAGATCAACGACGCGCCGACGGCCAGCGCCAGGCGTAACCAGTTGTCGTACTGCTCGCCGAGCATATCGCCGAAGAACACCCGGGCCACGCCGATGCCCGAGAGCAGAATGCCGAGGGTGATCCCGAACAGGATCTCCCGCTGCATGACCTTCCACCAGTCGCCGGAAGAAACCTCGTCGAGGGCGATGGCGCGCACGACCAAGGTCGCCGCCTGGGCGCCGCTGTTGCCACCGCTCGAGATGATCAGCGGCACGAACAGCACCAGCACCGGCATCACCGCCATCAGATCGTCGAAGGCGGCCATGGCGTTCAAGGTCAGCAACTGACCGAGGAACAGGGCCACCAACCAGACCGCGCGCTTGCGGAACATCCGCGGGAAGCTGACCTGCATGTAGGGCTGTTCCAGCGCCGCCGAACCACCGATCTTCTGGATATCCTCGGTGGCCTCTTCCTCGACGACGTCGAGCACGTCATCGACGGTGACGATGCCGAGCAGCACGCCGGTGGAATCGGTCACGGGCAACGCCACCCGGTCGGCATCGGCGAAGGCCTTGATCGCCTCCTCCTGGTCGTCGGTGGCGGTCAGCGCGACGAATTTTCCGTCGGCGATCTCGGAGATCGGCGTCGAGATCGGCTGGACCAACAGCTCGCGAATGCGCAGGTCGTCGATCAGCTTGCCCCGCTCGTCGACGACGTAGACGATGTTCAGCGTCTCACTGTCGTCGCCGTGCTCGCGGATGTGGTCGAGCACCTGCTGAACGGTCCACTCCAGCCGCACCGCCAGCTTGTCCGGGGTCATCAAGCGGCCGATGCTGTCTTCCGGGTAACCCAGCAGCTGCCGGGCCACGACCCGCTCCTCGGGGGCCAGCAGGGTCAGCGCCTGAACGGTCACCGCCGCCGGCAACTCCTCGAGCATCGCCGTTCGATCGTCGGGCGACATGTCGTTGAGCACGTAGGCGACCTGCTCCCGGCCCAACCCGCGGATCAACAGCTCCTGGGAGTCCGGCGGCAGGTACTCGAAGGTGTCCGACGCGTGCTCGCGAGGCAGCAGGCGGAACAGCACCGCCCGGTCCTCCTCGGCCAGGGAATCGATCATCTCGGCCACCTCCTGGGGCGGCCAGTCCAGCAGCATCTCCCGCAGCGTGCCGAAGCTGCGCTGGCGGAGCGCCTCCTCGATCTCCGGCTGCAATAGATAGGCGACGTTGGACATCGGATCCTCGGCTCGGGCGAAAGGGGCTCAGAGTACACGAAAGGTCGAATTCGCTACCATGAATGCATGC
>CAZBZH010000184.1:2893-8121 GCA_964496265.1 uncultured Acidobacteriota bacterium
GCATGGCGGCGCTGCTGCTGGCCGCCGTGGCCTGCTGCGGCTGCCTTTCGGGAGACTCGCCGAACGGGACGCCGACCGGCGACCGGGTCGACCTGCTGCTGCGCGGCGGCAGCCTGATCGACGGCAGCGGCTCCCCCGCTCGCCCCGCCGACGTGGCGATCCGCGACGGCCGGATCACCGCCCTGGGGGACGAGGCTCGCGGGCTCCCGGCGGAGCGGGAGATCGACATCACCGGCCTGACCGTCGCTCCCGGCTTCGTCGATATCCACAGCCACGCCGACCTGATCCTGCTGGCCGACGACGACACCCGTGAAACGCTACTCGGCGCCAAGATCTCCCAGGGGGTGACCACCCTGGTGATCGGCAACTGCGGCCTGGGCCCCGCCCCGGCCAACACCGACGCCGCGGCGATCCTCTCCGGGGTCAACGCCTGGATGACCCCCCAGGGGGTGGATGCCGGCGCCCTGACCACCGGCGAGTACCTCGACCGGCTCGACGCCCGCGGCGTGCCGCTCAACGTGGCGACGCTGGTGCCCCACGGCCCGCTGCGCATCTCCGCCACCGGCCTGACCCCGGGGGCACCGAGCGAGGCGGCGCTGCGCAGCATGGGCCGGGAACTGGACCGGGCGCTCGAGGCGGGCGCCTACGGCCTCTCCACCGGGCTGATCTACCCGCCGGGGATGTACAGTCCGCCGGAAGAGCTGACCTACCTGGCCCTGCGGGTCGCCGCGCGGAGCGGCCTCTACACCAGCCACATCCGCGGTTCGTCGGAGACCCTGCTGCAGGCCACCGAGGAACTGATCGACATCGCCGAGCAGAGCGGTGCCCGGGTGCACCACTCCCATCTCGAAGCGGTCGGCCGGGACCACTGGGCGCAGGTTGCCGAGGTACTGGCCATGGAAGACGCCGCCCGGGAGCGCGGGCTGCGGGTCAGCCACGACATGTTTCCCTACACCCGGGCCGCCACGATGATGGTCGCGATCTTCCCGCCCTGGGCGCTGGAGGGGGGCGTGCCCGGGCTGCTCAGGCGCCTGGAAGATCCGCTCGAACGCCGGCGGATCAAGGGGTCGATCGAGAACGACCACCCGGAGTGGCCCCCCTGGGAGCCGGGCGGCTGGCCCCACAACCTGGTCGGCGCCGTCGGCTGGGACGGAATCCTGATCGCCAGCGTCGGCCCGGGAGGCCCCACCGAATGGGTCGGCCGCAGCCTCGCCGATCTGGCAGCCGAACGGGGCCGCGACCCGTTCGACGTGGTCGCCGACCTGATGCTGGAGCAGCAGGGCCGGGTCGGTCAGCTGGTCGCCGAGATCTCCGGCGCTCCCGGCGAGCTGGAGGTGCTGCTCTCGATCCTGCGCCACCCGGCCGCCGCCCTGATCTCCGACGCCGAGGATTACGGCCGTGGGGTGCCCCATCCGGCCCACGCCGGCGCCTTCGCCCGGGCCCTGCGACTCAACCGGGAGCGGTCGCTGATGCCCCTGCCGGAGCTGGTGCGGCGGATGAGCGCCTACCCCGCCGACATCGTCGGCCTGGAACGGCGGGGACGGATCCAGATCGGAGCCCCGGCGGACCTGGTGGTCTTCGACCCGGCAAAGGTGGTAGATAGGGCGGATTGGACGGACCCTCGCGCCCGGGCGGAGGGGATCCCCTGGGTTACGATCAACGGGGAACCGGTGGTCGAGAACGGACGTTACGTCGGAGGTTCCGCAGGCACGGTCCTGCGCAAGGGTCGGAACGCGTCCCGCTAGCGAGCGGCACGTTTCGCCTCAAGGGAGAGACACGGGGTGGCTAGAACCACGATCCTGCTACTGGTGAGCCTGCTCGCCTTCGCCGCTTGCGGGCCGGGCAAGAGCTGGGACGAGCTCAACAAGGAGGCCACCGAGGCCGTTCAGGGCGGCGACGCCGAGGCGGCGGCGACGCTGCTGGAAGAGGCGCTGCAGCTGGCCCGGGACGGCGGCGACCCGGATCAGATCATCAAGAGCCTGACCAACCTGGGTGACCTCTACACGTCCCGTTCCGATCTACCCAAGGCGGTGACCTACTTCGAGCAGGCCTTCGCCGAGATCGAGAAGAAGCTCGGCGCCGACCACATCGATCTGGCCAGGGGCTGCGACAGCCTGGGACGGCATTACCGCAACCTCGGTCGCGCCGACGACGCGCTGGCGATCCTGAAGCGGGGTCTCGAGATCCGCGAAAAGCACCTGGAGCCCGAGGCCCAGGAGATCGCCGACTCGCTCAACAGCATCGGTGCGGTGCTGATCCAGACCAACCAGCCCGACGAGGCGCTGCCGATGATCGAACGGGCGATCGGCATCTGGCAGGGAGCGATGGCCTCCCACCCCAAGCTGGGTGCGGCCCACGCCAACCTGGCCCAGATCCGCCGCTTCCAGGGAGATTTCCCGGGAGCGATCACCGAGCTGGAAAAAGCGGTCGATGTCTTCCGCCAGAACTTCGGCCCGCGGGATCCCCGCCTGGCCAGCACCATGCACTCGCTGGGCAAGGAGTACCACCGGGCCGGCCGGCTCGAAGATGCCGAGCGGACCTACCGCAACGCGCTCTCGATTCGCGAGGAAGTGCTGGGCGCCCGTCACGTCGACACCGCCCACAGCATGACCAATCTGGGCATGTTGATGCGCAGCCAGCGCCGCCCCCAGGCCGCCGAACCGCTCTACGTCGACGCCCTGAGCATCCTGCGCGAACAGCTGGGTGACGGCCATCGGGACGTGGCCAGCGGCGAGTTCAACCTGGGTGTGCTCTACGCCTCGATGGGTCGCTTCGGCGAGGCCGAGCCGCTGTTCAAGAGTTCCCTGGCGACCTACGAGACGAACCTGGGCGACAACCACCCGACGGTAGCGATGATCCTGCGCAACTACGTCGAGCTGCTGCGGCAGGACGGCCGGGCCGACGAGGCGGCACCCCTCGAGGCGCGGCTGAAGTCGATCGCCGAAGGCAGCGCGGACCCGGCGTGACCCACGCGGCTCAGACCCACGCGCTTCAGACCCGGGGACTGCGCCGCGTCTTCGGCGATGTGGTCGCCGTCGACGGCATCGACCTGGCGGTGCCCGCGGGCAGCTTCTACGGCTTCCTCGGCCCCAACGGCGCCGGCAAGTCGACGACGATCAAGTGCCTGACCGGCCTGCTCAAGCCCAGCGACGGGTCGATGACGATCCTCGGCATCAACCCCGCCGAACATCCGGTCGAGGTCAAACGCCGGGTCGGCGTGGTGCCCGAAGACCTGGCTCTGTTCGATCGGCTGACCGCCCTCGAGACCCTGACCTTCGTCGGCACCGCCTACCGCATCGATCGCGCGGAACTGCGGCGGCGTAGCGAGGAGTTGCTCGAGCTGATGACCCTGCAGGACGCGGCGGACTCCCTGGTCGCCGACTACTCCCACGGCATGCGCAAGAAACTGGCGTTGGCCACGGCGCTATTGCCCGGCCCGGAGCTGTTGTTCCTCGACGAACCCTTCGAGGGCATCGACGCGGTCGCCTCGCGGCAGATCCGCAACCTGCTCAAATCCTTCGTCGAGCGTGGGGGCACGATCTTCCTCACCTCCCACATCCTGGAACTGGTCGAACGGCTGTGCGACCACATCGGCGTGATCGCCAACGGCCGCATGGTCGCCGAGGGCCCCCTCGAGGAGTTGCGCCACGGCGTCGCCGTCGAAGGGGACGCAACCGGTGCCGGCCGCACGCTGGAACAGATCTTTCTCGATCTGGTCGGCGCCGAGGAGAGCGAGCTTCCCTCGCTGGACTGGCTGGCTCGATGATCGCCGCGCTGCGGGCCATGGTCTGGCTACGGCTGCGCCTGCTCAAGAACGAACTGCGCTCGGCCAAGAGCCGGGACTGGCTCGAGAAGCTCTCCCGCATCGGCGCGGTGCTGACGCCGATCCTGATGGCGCTGTTCCTGATCCCCACGGCGCTGGGCCTGATCGTCGGCGCCGGCGTGGTGGCCTACTTCAGCGCGACCCAGGGCAACCCGATGCCGCTGACCGTCGCCCTGCGGGTGCTGCTGCTGTTGATGATCGGCTTGCTGCTGTTCGCTCCGGTCTTCCGCTCGATCCAGGGCTCGCGAATCAGCGTCGACCGGCTGCGCCTGCTGCCCTTCTCCCGGGAGGTGCTGCACCTATCCGAGTTCTTCGCCGGCCTCGCCGATCCCTGGCTGGCCGTGGTGGCGGCGGTGCTGCTGGCGGTACCCGTCGGCCTGGCTGCCGCCGGCGCCTTCGCCGGCGCGATCACCGCCCTCTGCGCCGGGCTGGCGATGATCGGTTTCCTGCTGGGACTGAGTTCGCTGAGTTCCTGGGGCGCCGTGCTGATCTTCCGCAAACGACGCCTGGCCGAGATGCTGACGCTGGTGCTGATCCTGGTGCTGTCGTCGATCGGCCTGCTCCCGATCCTGATGGACGCGGGGGATAGCGGCCGCGCCCGCCTGGAGGCCAAGGCGGGCGAGGAGGGCCTCTCGGAAGCGGAGATGGACGCGTACGCCGAACGCCAGCGCCTGGAGAAGGAGCGGGTGCTCAAGGTGGTGCGCGCCTTCGGCTGGCTGCCGTCGGAGCTCTACGGTCATTCGGTCGCCTCGTCGCTCCGCGGCGAGGGTACCGGAGCGGCGCTACGTACCATGGGGGTCGGCTTCTTCGCCCTGCTGCTCTACCTGCTGTCGTCGCTGCTCCATCGACGAGCCCTCGAAGGGGTGGCCGCCGGGAACAGCCGCCGGGGGCAAGGCGCGCTCAAGCTTCCACGGATGCACTTCCCCTTCAGCGGCGCCGGCACCGGCGCCCTGGCCCGGGTCGCGATCTCGACGACCCTGAGCACCGTGCGGGGCAAGCTCGCCGTCTACTTCACGTTCTTCATTGTGGGCCTGCTGTACATCACGGTCTGGCGCGGTGCGCTGCAGCTCAAACTCGATGAGGTCGCGGTGCCGCTGGGGCCCGGCCTGCTGCTGATCGGCATCCTGCTGACCCAGCTGTCCCTCCAGCCGGTGATGGCCAACATGTTCGCCGTCGACGGCGCCGGACTGACCCTGACCACCCTGGCGCCGCTCTCCGACCGGGAACTGGTGCTGGGCAAACAGGCCGGGTGCATCGGTCTGTCCATCATCTCCTGGGGACTGTGCCTGCTGGCCGCCCTGTTGATCGCCCCCAGCGGCGATCTGGCGATGTGGCTGGCCGCGATCCTCGTCGGCGTGGCGTCGGCCCTGGTGTCCCTACCGGTCTGTTCGGCGCTCTCGGCGAT
>CAZBZH010000185.1:0-8112 GCA_964496265.1 uncultured Acidobacteriota bacterium
ACTTGACCCAGGTGCGGAAGTCCCCCAGCGGGACGTCGTTCTCCGACTTGCACGCCACGGTACAGGCGTGGCATCCGATGCAACGGGAGTGGTCGATGACGAATCCGAGCTGCAAGTACGCCTCCTCCTCACGCGAAGACGGCACTATGCCACACCGGAGCCGCCCTTACCCTCGGTTTTGCCCCGAACCCGGTCGGAATCAGGAGCCGGCCCGGGGCGCGGCGGCCCGGTCCAGGGCGCGCCGGATCGAACCCAGGAGCGCGCCCCGGCTGAAGGGCTTGTTCAGGAACCCGGCGTCCGCCGGGACCCCCGAGGCCTCGAAACGCTCGGCGGAATAGCCGGACATGTAGACCACGGCGAGCTCGGGGCGGACCTGGCGCAGGCGCCGCACCACCTCGGGACCGTCCTGGCCGGGCATCACCACATCGGTCAGGACCAGCTCGATGGGCCCCTGGTAGCCCCTGCAGTGCTCCATCGCCGCTCCGCCGTTCTCCGCCTCCAGCACCCGGTAACCGCCGGAACGCAGCAGTTCGGCGACAAGCCGGCGTACTTCCGCCTCGTCCTCGACGACCAGCACCGTCTCTCCGGCGGCGTCCACCGATGTAGCGGCCAGGTCGGTCACTTCCGGCTCGGACAGGCCGTCGGCGAGGGGGAAGGAGACCCGCACGGCGCAACCCTCGCCCGGGGCGGTGTCCAGCTCGAGGAACCCCTCGTGCTGTTTGACGATGCCGTAGACCGTGGAGAGCCCCAGGCCGGTTCCCTTGCCCTCGTCCTTGGTGGTGAAGAACGGCTCGAACACCCGGGCTCGCACCTCGGCATCCATCCCGATCCCGTCATCCCGCACCTCGAGCATCGCCATGTCCCCCGACGGGCGCTCGAGGACCCAGGTCGTGATCATCAGACTCCCGCCGTCGGGCATGGCATCCCGGGCGTTGGTCGCCAGGTTGATCAACACCTGTTCGAGCTGCACCGGGTCCAGCTCGATCGGGATCTGCGCGGGGGACAGCCGGGTGGTCAACGCCACATCCTCGCCGATCAGGCGGCGTAACATCCGCGATACATCTCGCACGACCTGGTTGAGATCGACCCGGCGAGGCTGGGTGATGTGCTTGCGGCTGAAGGTCAGCAGCTTGCGGGTCAGCTCCGCGGCGCGCTCGGCGGCCCGATCGATCTCCATCACCTCGGGGTAGCGTCCATCGGCGTCGGGCAGGCGGTCTCCCAACAGGCTGGTGTAGCCGGTAATCGTCGTAAGAAGGTTGTTGAAATCGTGGGCGATGCCGCCGGCCAGCCGGCCCAGTGCATCCATCTTCTGGGCGTGGAGCAGGTTGTGTTCGAGCTCCAGCCGTTGCTCCTCGGTGCGTTGGTGTTCGGCGATCTCACGCTCGAGCGAATGGGCCTTGCTTCTCAACTCGGCCGTACGGGCGGACACCTCGGCCTCGAGCCTGCGCTGAATCCGCCTCGTCCGCAGCGAGCGGCTCCAGATCACGCCGGCGATCGACGAGAGCAGCACCAGCGTCGCGATGACCTTGAAGCCCGTGGAGGCCCACAGGGGCGGCGCCACCGTGAAGACGAACTGCGCCGGCGGATCGGTCCAGGCCGAACCGTCCCGGGATGCGGCGACCTGCAGCTCGTAGTCGCCGGGAGGCAGCTGGGCGATGCTCAGGGTTCCGTCGCTGGACAATGGACTCCAGGGTTCCCGTTCGCCGCGCAACCGGTAGCGCCCCAGGAACGATTGCGGCGCGCGGAAGCCCAGGGTCGCGACGCTCACCTGGAGGGTGCCGTGATCGTGGGCCAGACGCTGCCCCGGAAGCACCGCGCCGGCATTGGTGGCGAAGACCCCCTCGATCACCGGGTTCGGCACCGGAAGCTGTTCCGCCTCGAACTCCGGCTGGTATTCGTGAAGCCCCTTGGCCGTCCCGAACCAAAGTCGACCGTCGCCGGTCTCGGTGGCCGCCGCGGCGCTGCCCTCGATATCGAGCAAACCATCGCCGCTGCCGTAGGTCTTGAAGCGCTGGCCGTCGAACCGGGCCAAGCCCTGGTTGGTGAAGGCCCAGAGGTTGTCCTGGCTGTCGACCAACACCTGCCAGACGAAGTCGTTGACCAGGCCGTCCGCCCGATTCAGCCGGTCAAATCCATCCTCCACCGCGTGAAACAACCCTTCGCCGTTGGTCCCCAGCCAGACGCCGCCGTGACCGTCGTCACACACGTCCCAGACGGTCTGGTCGGTGAGGCCGTCCGCCTTGCGAAACACCTCGAGGGTCTCTCCGGTCCATCGCGCCGCGCCGCCGTCCATCAACCCCATCCACAGCCGGCCGCTGCGATCGATGTCCATCGCGACGATCGGCAAGGTGAAGGGCTCGGAGAACGGATGCGTGAGCTTGCCATCCCGCCACAACATCAATCCGCCGCGGGTTCCGACCCAGATGCCCTCCCGGTCGAGGGCCGGCTCGAGGGCGTAGACGACGTTGGAGATCAACCCCTCGGGTTCCCGCCAGCGGCGCACCGCTCCGCCGTCCCGGTGGTAGAGCCCGGCGGAACCGCCGTAGAGCAAGCTGCCGTCGTCCAGCGGCAAGACGGCGTAGAACCGCTCCTCGTCGCTGTGCTCCCCGATCGAATGGAAGGTCTCGCTCCCGGGATCCCGCACCGCCACCCCGCCCCGGGTCGCAACCCACAGCCGGCCGTCCTTCCCTTCGCGCACACCGCGCACGAAATCGTTGGGCAAGCCCGCGCGGCTTCCGAAGGCGCGGAAAGAGGTCACGGTCAAGCGCGTGACCCCGGCGTCTCCTCCGACCCAGACCGAGCGCTCCCGGTCCACGGTCACGTCCCAGATCAGGTTCGTGGTCAGCCCGTCCTCGAGGGTGATGCGCGAGCACGCACCCTCGCGGCAACGGTAGAGGCCGCGGCCGCTGCTGGCCCAGAGGGTGCCGTCGGCGCCGGCGGAGAATCCCGTGGCGACCGGATCGCCGGGCTCGGTCCGTACCGGGTACGGCACGGCGGGGGCGGCTCCCCCCGGGCTGCGCCAGACGGCGCCGCTCTGGTCGACGGCAAAGATCCCCTGAGCGGTGGCGTCGACCACGTTGAATCTGGCCCCCGGCGGTGTGCCGGCGACGGGTTCAAAGCCCTCGCTTCCGCCGCGGAACAGTCCCTCGGTCGTGGCGACCCAGACCTGCCCCTGAGCATCCACGCTCACATCGGTGCAGCTGCGGTCGGGCAACCCGTCGGAGTAATCCTCGATCCGGCCGTCACGGATGCGCGCGAGCCCGTCATCCCGGGCGACCCACACCCCTTCGGGCCCCACGGCGATGCGGCGCACCGGATGCAGGTCCACCCCGTCCTGCATCCGCACGCATTCGACCTGCTCGTCCTCACCGAGGAAGCAGACGCCGCCCGCCTCGGGGGCCAGGACGATCCGTCCGTCGGGGAGCTGGTCGATGTCCCGGATCACGTTGGACGGCAGGCCGTCCTCGGCAGTGAAGATTCGAAAGTGCTGACCGTTGAAGCGGCTGAGGCCGCCGTAGGTGCCGAACCAGAGATACCCGCGGGCATCCTGAAAGGAGGTGATCACCTGGCGCTGGGGCAAGCCCTGCAGGTTGTCGTAGTGCACGAAGTGCAGCTGCCCCGCGGTCGCGGAGAGCGCACAAAACCAGCCGAGCAGGGCCATCCACAGACCCACCCGACGGCGATCGCTCGACAACGGTCCCCCCATGGCCGTCGAGTCTAACCCAGTCTCCGCTGCCACGAGCAGAAACAGGCGGCGGGGCGAGACCGATGGGCTCCGGGACTAGGCCAGGCTGCGATCCAACGCTGCGAGCAGTTGCTCGATATCCGCCTCGGTGTGCGCCGCGTTGATCTGGAAGCGGATCGTCTCGTCACCCCGCGGAACCACCGGGAAGGTCAACCCGACCGCCAGGATCCCCTGCTCGAACAGGTCGCTCACCAGGGCGCGGGTGCGCTCGGTGTCCCGCACCAGCAAGGGCACCACCGGATGGGGCCCGTCGATCGATTCCAGCCCTCGGGCGTCGAGGCCGGCGCGGAACTGGAGCGTCCGGGCGCGTAGGTTGGCCAACTGGGCGCGGCCGGCCTCGCTGTCGGCCAGACGCACCGCCGCGACGGCGGCCGCCGCATCCGGGGCTCCCAGGGGATTGGTGTAGATGTAGGTGTCCGCCATCTGGCGCACCGCTTCGATGACCGCTTCGCTCGCGGCGACGAATCCACCGTTGACCCCGAAGGCCTTGCCGAAGGTGCCGACCAGCACATCCGCCTTCGCGCCGCAATGTTCCTCGGTTCCCCGGCCGGTCTCGCCGTAGGCGCCGATGCCGTGAGAGTCGTCCATGACCGTGATCACGCCGTCCCGGAAGCGCTCGTGATAGCCGGCGCAAAGATCGGCGATCTCCTGAAGCGGAGCGTGATCGCCGCGCATGCTGAAGATGCCGTCGAAGATCACGACCACGCGGCCGATACCCTCGGGCACCGCGTCGAGGCACTCCCGCAGATGGGCCACGTCGTTGTGCCGGAAGATCGAGCGGCGCTCCCGGGGCACGTTGGCCACCCGCATCGCGCGGATGATGCAGTTATGGTTCAGTTCGTCACCGACCCAGAAGGTGTCCTTGCCGGTCAACGCCAGGGCCAGGCCGAGGATCGACGTGTAGGCCGAGTTGAACACCCGGGCGGCCGGTCGCCCGGTGAAGCCGGAGATGCAGCATTCGAGCTCGACGTGAGGCGCGAAGGTGCCGTCGATGAAACGCACCGCGCCGGGACCGGCCCCGAAGGCGTGGGCGGCATCATCCGCGGCCTTCAACAGATCCGGATGGTGGGACAGGGATAGATAACTGTTGGAGTTCATCCGCAGGAAGGCCTGCTCGGAACCGCGCATCTTGTAGCGCGGCCCAAGAGCGCCTTCGGCGGGAATACAACCTTCGATGATCCGTTCCGGGGCCTTGGCCCGCCCTTCCTCGCGGAGAGCGTCGACCTGGGAAACGAGCGTGGGGTCCAGCCTGTCCAACGGCATCTGGCCTGTCCTCCTGGTGGCGGTGAAATCCGCCGGGCAAAAGCCTACCAGGAGCGCCGACGGGTTGCGACGAGCCGCGAGCTTCGGTGCCTGCTAGCGCAGACGCAGCCGGGGTTGCACGCGAACGGGCGCGGGCTCCTGGCGCAACCCACGCATGCCCGCCAGCACCGCGATGGTCGCCGCGGGAATGATCAGCCAGACCAGGCCGACCCAGTAGGTCGAAGCGGGGCGGGACATCCCGTAGGCCACGCCTGCGCTCTCGAGCCGGGCCAGATGGTTCCGGGTGACATCGGGGATCACGAAGCCGAACCGTCCACCCTTCTCCCGGGTGCCCCAACCGACCAGATCGTCGCCGACCTGCCAGGCCTGTTGAACGCCGCCGGTCGAGACCATCAACTCGAACCGTTCCGGACCGATCCGGTAGGTGGACAGGGCGTAGCTGACGGCCGGGATCGAGATCACCAGCAGCGTGGCTGCAAGTGCCAGCAGCACCACTCGTCCGCTCATGAGGCTTGGCTTACGCATGAATTCCTCCGATCGACCATCCGACAGTCAGGATGATAGATCGATCGTCAATCTTTTGTCCAGTATTTTTATGGACAAATCCAGACAGAGGCAGAACAAACTTTCTCCTGGCTCCCAGAGACCTCGTCGGAGATCCGTCGTCGCGCTGAGGATTTTCGTCGGACTCCCGACCGCGGATGCGCGAAAACAGGGGCTTTTTGACGGCACCGGCCTTGCTTTCTAACCCCCGTCGACGGCGGTCTGTCGTACCGCCGCGGAGAAAAGCATGCCCTCTCGCACCGATTCGCCGGTCCTGGTCATCCTCGGAAGCCATCGCAGCGGCACCTCCCTGCTGACCCACCTGCTGGCCCGGCTGGGGGTTCGCCTCGGCGACAACCTGCTGGAAGCCGACGACTGGAACGCCGGCGGCTACTTCGAGCGACGCGACCTGCTCGATCTACACGAGGAGCTACAGCGACGGCTGGACCGGGCCTGGGACGGCCCTCACGTGGGATTGCCCTACCCCGAGGGTTGGCCCGAGCGGGACAGCCTGGGGACCCTCCGGCAGCAAATGGCCGGCATTCTGCGGCAAGAACTGGCCGCCGACGGTCTCTTCGGGTTCAAGGACCCCCGCACCGCCAGCCTGCTCCCGATGTGGGACCCGATCTTCTCCGCCTCCGGCGCCACCCCGCGGTTCATCCTGGCCCTGCGCCACCCGGCCGCCGTGGTGCGCTCCCTCGAACGGCGTAACGGGCTACCGCCGGCCCACGGCGAGGCGCTGTGGCTGCGCACCTACCTGGACGCCCTTGAATTCGCCGGCACGCGCATCGACTGCGCCGTGGACTACGACCACTGGTTCCAGGACCCGGCGGGCACCGCCCAACGGGTTGCCGCCGTCGCCCGGGAACTCAACGCGCCAGGAGCCGCCGAGGCGCAGACCGCGATCTCCCAGGTCCTGCGCGGCGACCTCCGTCACCATCGGCCCGATGATCCGGCTGGGCTTTCGCCGGCAACCGTCGAACTGTACGAGCTACTCAGCCGGGGCCCGCTAAACGGGGAAACTCTGGCCGCCGCCACCGAACTGCGCAACGACCGGCGGGTCTGGGAGCGGCTGGTCGCTCCGGTCGAACTCGCGCCCTCCCGCTCCGCCGGCCGCAGCGTCGAGACGGCGGCCGGGGATGCCGAACGCTCGGTAGCGATCGAGACCCTTCCCCTCCCCGAGGCTTCCGCGCCGCGAGGCAAGCGCCGCATTTGCATCGTCAGCACCGAGTTCATCGGCCCATACAAGAACGGAGGCATCGGAACCGCCAGCACGACCCTGGGCGAGTCCCTTGCCGCGGCCGGACACTCGGTCACCCTGCTTTACGCCAAGGACCGCTGCGAGAACGAGAATTTCGACTACTGGATCCGGCACTTCGCCGAGAAGCAGATCGAGTTCGTGCCGCTGCCCATGCCCGCCTACCCGGTCGTCGGTGGATCGGTGGGCGTGACCCTGCCCTACCACGTCTACGCCTGGCTGCGTGAGAACGACCGCTTCGACGCGATCCACTTCCACGAGATGTGCGGCATCGGCTACTACGCCCAGCTGGCCAAGAAACAGGGCACCGCGTTTCAGGGGACGACGATGATCGTCGGAACCCACAGTCCCCACGAGTGGATTCGCCACGCCAACCAGACCTGGATCGCCGACCCCTGCGAGCTGCAGCGGGACTTCGCCGAACAGCAGAGCGTGGCCATGGCCGATGTGCTCTGGGGTCCCAGCCGCTACCTGCTCTCCTGGCTGCGGGACCGGAACTGGCAGATGCCCGAGACCTGCTACACGCGGCAGTACATCCTGCCCACGGCGGCCCGTCAGGCGGCGTCCGCCGACCGCTCGATCCGACCGGTCCGCGAGGCGGTCTTCTTTGGACGCCTCGAGACCCGCAAGGGCCTGGCCATGTTCTGTAACGCCATCGACGAGCTGGCCCGGGACGGCGTGAGCGATCTCGCGGTAACCTTCCTCGGCCGCCACGCACGGGTGGGTAGCAAGGACAGCGGCCGCTACATCGCCGAGCGATCGGCGGACTGGCCCTTCGAGGTCAAGATCCTCAGCGACCTGGACCAGCCCCAGGCGATCGCCTACCTGCTGGGCGAGGGACGCATGGGCGTGATCGCCTCGCCGATCGACAACTCACCCAACACGGTCTACGAGTGCCTCGGCGCCGGCATCCCGTTCATCGCCTGCCGCGCCGGCGGTGTCCCCGAGTTGATCCACCCCGAGGACGCCGAGGAGATCTGCTTCGACTACCGGGGCCACCTGATCGCCGAACGGATCGCCGGGGCCCTGGAGTCCGGCATTCGTCCGGCCCGCCCCGCGGTGCCTTTCGAGGAGAACGAGCAAGCCTGGCTGGACTGGCACGCCGCCCTCCCCGTGCAGGAGGAGAGCGTCGAGCCGACGACGGTCGAGGCGGTGGCGGTCTCGCCACTGGTCACCGTCTGCCTGCCCCACCACAACCGCCCCGGGTATCTCGAGCAGGCGATCCAATCGATCCGCGACCAGGACTACCCGGATATCGAGCTGGTGCTGGTCGACGACGGCAGCTGGCAGGAGGAGGCCAAGG
>CAZBZH010000186.1:0-8100 GCA_964496265.1 uncultured Acidobacteriota bacterium
CCGTGCGGCCGGCGAGCAGGATCAAGAGCGGAAGCAGCAGCGCCACCGGCCCCTTGACCAGAAAACCGAGGCCGAGCAGCGCGCCGAAGGCTCCCCCCCGCCGGGCGCTCCAGCCGTCGGGGGCCAGCAGGTCCAGCGCTACCGCCGCGGCGATGTGCACCGAGAGCAGGGCGTCGTAGGTCCCGACTCGGCCGGGGACGACCACCAGCGGAAAACAGATGAAGAACGCAGCCGCCCAGACCGCCCCCTCGTCGCCGAAGCGGCGTCGGGCCACGGCGCCGACGAGCCACAGGGACACCAGGGTGGCCAGGGCCGCGGGCAGCCGGGCGGTCCACTCCCGGGCGCCGAAGGTGGCGTAAAGCGGGACCTGCAGCCAGTGGACCAGCGGAGGCTTGACCAGCCGCGGCCGGCCGTCAAACAGAGGCACCACGGGATCGCCGCTGCGCAGCATCTCGACACTGGTGCGGGCGACCCGGGGCTCGTCGGGATCGATCAACGGCACGTCGCCGGTGCGCAGGAGCAGGATCGCCGCCGCCAGCAGCACGACCCCGACAAACAGGCGCTGTGCCAGTCGTTCATCCACCGCGCGCTATCATAGCGAGCATGGCGCAGGATCCGGTCCGCTGGCTTTACGACCTCCAGCACTTCGGCATCAAGCTCGGACTGGAAAACATCCGGACGTTGCTGGAATGGTGCGGCTCGCCCCAGCGTGCCTTCCGTACGGTGCTGGTCGGCGGCACCAACGGCAAGGGCTCGGTGGCCTCGATGCTGGCCTCGATGCTCGAGGCCCACGGGATCAAGAGCGGGCTGTTCACCTCCCCGCACCTGGTGCGCCCCAACGAGCGGATTCGCATCGGCGGCGAGGACATCACCACCGAGGCGCTGCACGAGCGGCTGAACGGCATGCGACGCATGATCGAGCAGGCCTGCGCCGACGGCCGGATGGAGTTCCACCCGTCGTTCTTCGAGGTGATGACCGCCACGGCGCTGACCGCCTTCCGCGACGCCGAGGTCCAGGCCGGGATTCTCGAGGTCGGGCTGGGCGGGCGGCTGGACGCGACCAACGCGGTCGAGTCGGACCTCTCGTTGATCGTCTCCGTCGACTTCGACCACATGAAGACCCTGGGGCGCAGCCTGCTGCTGATCGCCGCCGAGAAGGCGGGGATCATCAAGCAGGGGCGGCCGGTGCTCAGCGGCATCGAACGGCTGGACGCCCTGGGCGTGATTCGCGGGGTCGCCCTGCGCCGCGGCGCGCCGGTACTCGAATCCCGTGAGTTGGTGCAGCTCCATGAGGAACCCGGCAGCACCTTCGCCCTCGAGACCCCGACGGCGCGCTACGACAGGCTGAGCCTGGGACTCGACGGCAAACACCAGCGTCAGAACGCCCGGCTGGCGCTGTTGGCGTTGGAGACCCTGCTCGAACGGATGGGCCGCCGCGTCGACCCCGAGCAGGTGCGCCGGGGGCTCGCCTCGGTGCGCTGGGCCGGCCGGCTGCAGTGGCTGGAACCCGACGGCGGCCCCGAGATGCTGTTCGACGGCGCCCACAACGTCGCCGGCGTCGAGGCGCTGGGCGACTACCTTGACGGACTGGATCGGCCGCGGCCGGTGATGCTGTTCGGCGCCATGCGCGGCAAGAAGATTCCCGAGATCCTCGAGCGCCTGCGTCCGCGGATCTCGAAGCTGGTGATTACCCGGCCCGGCGTCAATCGTTCACTGGAACCCGAGGAGATCGCCGAGGTCGCCCGGCGGGTCGGCATCCCCTGCGAATGCGTCGAGGAACCGGCACGTGCTTTCGAACGTGCCCGCGGTCTCGCAGCGGAGGGTTCGGAACCCGGCGGCTACCTGCTGGTCGCCGGGTCGCTGTATCTGGTCGGTCAGGTGCTGGCGATGCTGGAACCCGAGGAAACCCCCGGCCCGGTCTCGATGTAATCGCATCTCCCCCAGGCAAGGAAATCGATGAGCACCCTGTTTCAGATCGACGCCTTCACCGCCGAGCCCTTCAAGGGCAACCCCGCCGCCGTCTGCCTGCTGACCCAACCGAAGGACCCGGCGTGGATGCAGCAGGTCGCCGCCGAGATGAACCTGTCCGAGACCGCCTTCGTGCATCGGGACGGCGAGAGTTTCGGGCTGCGCTGGTTCACCCCGGCCTGCGAGGTGGATCTGTGCGGCCACGCGACACTGGCCGCGGCTCACGCGCTATGGGAACACCGTTGGCTCAAGCCCTTCGACGTGGCGCACTTCTCGACCCGCAGCGGCACGCTGACCGCCGAACAGGGAGAGCACTGGATCCATCTGGACTTCCCCAAGGAAGTCGCCGAGGAGAGCGGGTTCCCCGACGAACTGCTGCGCGGGCTGGGGGCGGTCAATCCGCGCTGGGTCGGACGCAACCGGTTGGACTATCTGGTCGAGCTGGAGTCGGAAGCGACGGTACGGGCTTTCAGCCCGAACCTGGCGGCACTCGCCGGCCTCGAAAGCCGCGGTGTGATCGTGACCGCCCCGGCCGATCCCGGAGAGTTCGATTTCGTCTCCCGCTACTTCGCGCCCTCTTGCGGGATCGCCGAGGATCCGGTCACCGGTTCGGCGCACTGCGCGCTGGCTCCCTACTGGAGCAAGAAGCTGGGCAAGACGCGGATGACCGGGTACCAGGCGTCCCAGCGGGGCGGCACGGTGCGGGTCGAGGTCGGTGCCGACCGGGTCAAGCTGAGCGGCCAGGCGGTCACGGTGTTCCGCGGCCAGCTCGTTTGACGTGCTCGACACCTTCGCCATCGGAGGAGTCATTGGCTGAATCGCAGGTTCAGGTCTACGTCGCCTGCTCGCTGGACGGTTTCATCGCCGGCCCCGATCACGATCTGTCCTGGCTCCCCGGTAGCAGCGGTGAAGCAGGCGATCACCATCCGGAGAAGGATCCGGGAGCGCTCGAATGGGAGGACTTCATCCAGGACATCGGCGCGATGCTGATGGGCCGCAGCACCTATGACGTGGTCCGCGGTTTCGACGTGCCGTGGCCCTACGGCGAGATGCCGGTCTGCGTCGCGACCCGCCGGGAGTTGGATCCGGACCCACCGGCCACGGTGCAGGCCGTGACGGGCACGATCGACGAGGTAGTCGGAAACGCCCGGGAAGCCGCCGGGGGCAAGGACGTCTATCTCGACGGCGGCAACCTGATCCGACAGGCCGCCGAGGCGAATCTGGTCGACCGCTGGATCGTCACCTACGCGCCGGTCGTACTGGGGAAGGGCATCTCACTCTTCGCCGGTCTCGAGAACTACTACAACCTGGAGATCACGGGGCACTACCGCTACGCCTTCGGCATGGTGCAGATCCACGCGCGTCCATTGCGCCGTTAGCTCAGCGCCCCGACTCATCTGAGTCGGATCGACGTTCGTACTTTTCCTCTCTCAACACCTGCCCCAGCGCGAACTCGACTCTCTTTCCGCTGCCTTCTCCGAAGGGGTAGTCGATCCATCCATCCGGGACCAGGCGGACGCTCGGCGAACCTCCTCGCGACACGCCAATCACCTCCCCGTCCCAGAAGTTGTACTCCGCAAAAGTTGAGGGTGGTGATTCGGAGAACGGTTCACCGTCGACTTGCATGACGTACTCACCGCTTGCCCAAACACCCCCGGTGAACTCATTCCAGACCGTACATCGGTAGCGGCTTCCCGAGGCAGCCGTCAGCCTGCAGTCCATCCAGGCGCCCCCCTTGTCGCCGCCGGCCCAAACCGCGGATGGCGGAATTCCCGGCGCACGTTCCGGAGGTTCGACGGTGCCGGGGCCGCACCCGCACAGCCCCACGGCGAGCGGCAGCAGAAAGGCGAAAAGCCAGTGGATCGGGTTCGTTCGCATGGTTCCTCGGCCTCGACATTCTACGCCTCGCTGCGGACCCGTGCGCTCGACAGGCATCCGGTTCTAAACTGTCCCGATGCGTGAATTGAAAGTAGTCGCCCCGGAACTTCGCCTGGACGCCGAACGGGCCCTGGACGGGCTGGACTGGACCGAGGTCTTCGGCGAACCCGGCCGGGTGGAGATCGAGATCGGGCCGGGCAAGGGCAAGTTCCTGGTCGAGGCCGCCTCGACCCGCCCCGACGTGCACATGCTCGGGGTCGACTGGGCCAACAAGTACCTGCGGATGACCGAGGGCAAGGCGCTGCGCGCCGAGCTGAAGAACGTGCGTTTCATCCGCATCGACGCCAAGGAGTTCGTGCACCGGGCGGTCCCCGAGCACTCGGTCTCCGCCTACTACGTGTTCTATCCGGATCCCTGGCCCAAGAAGCGGCACCACAAGCGGCGTTTCTTCCAGCCGCCGACGATCAACGATCTGTCGCGAACGCTGATCCACGGCGCCTATCTCCACGTGGCCACCGATTTCCGCGGCTACTGGGAGCACCTGGAGCCGCTGCTCGACGCCCATCCGGACTTCGAACGCCAGGCGGCGTTCGGCGGGCCGGAGTTCCCGGTGCCGACCGATCAACCCCTGACCAACTTCGAGGCCAAGTACCTGGTTCAGGGGCGCGACCGCTTCCGCGGTTCCTGGCGGCGCAAGGACGCCTAGATCCCGCCCGCTGTGGCGCCCCGGCATCGCCCCGGCATCGCCCCGGCAGGGGGATCGCCGGGCGGCCGCCTCGGCGCCCCGCCAAGTTGAATTCCCCCGGGGGCGGTTGTACACTGCGCCGGTTCGACGGGTCGCCCCGGTACAGGGGAGTAGCTCAATTGGCAGAGCACCGGTCTCCAAAACCGGGGGTTGCAGGTTCGATTCCTGTCTCCCCTGCCAACCGGGCGGTTCGTTAACGGAGCCCTACCTTTGGCTTATCCGCACGCGGAAGTGCTCGACAGCCTGCCGCTGGCCATCGCCGTCGTCGACCGGCAGGGCCTGATCCTGGGCGTCAACGCCGAATGGACCGAAGCCCTCGGTCAGGATGCCGACGCGATTCGCGGCAAGCCCCTGGCCGAGACCGCCGGCCTGACCCTGGACGACCGCGGCTTCGCCGGATTGTTCGAGGCTGCGCCGGCCGACGCCGTCGGATTGCGCGCCATGGTGCACGACCGGGACGGCACGCCGATCATGCAAAACCTGTGGCTGCGTCCCACCGCGGCCGACGGTCCGATCCTCGCGGTGTTCGAGGACATGCACCCGGGCATGCGCAAGGTGGTGCGCACCGCGCGCTCGACCCGCCATTCGGTCAACAACGTGCTGATGGGGCTGGTGGGCTACGCCGAAATCCTGCGGGACCAGCCGGGCCTCGACGCAGGGGCCCGCTCCAAGGTCGGCAAGATCATGGAGCGAGTGCAGCAGATCCGGACGGAGGTGAACCGTCTCGGTGCGCTTGGTCGCGAAGCTGAAGACGATAGCGAATCGCCGCGTCCTTGAGCGACGCCATCATGCGCCGCGCCTGAGCCGCTCCCGCCCGATCCCCCCGAGCCTGCATCACCTGTAGGTAGAAGTCCCAGCTCTCCTCGGAGTCGGGATCCAGGCGGGTCGCCATCGCCGCGTCCTCGGCGGCGGCATCCAGCTGCCCGGTGGCGGCGCGCGCCCGGCCACGATTGAGGTAGTTGGTCACGATCTCCGGCTCCCGGGCGATGGCCCGGTCGAAGATCTCGATCGCCTCGACCGGCTGGCCGCTCAGTAGCCGGAAGCGCGCGTACTCGGCCAGCACCCCGGCGTGTTCCGGCGAACGCTGCGCCTGGGTCGACAGCAACTCCAGCGCCTCGGCGCCCGCGCCCCGCTTCTCGAGCAACAGCCCCAGCGCGATCGCGGCGTCGTCGTAGCCCGGAGAGAGTTCCAGCGTCTCCCGGTAGGCCTGCTCCGCCTCGGCGTCCTTTTCCTGGTAGCCGAGCACCTTGCCCAGGAAGAAGCGGGCACGTCCGTCGGACCAGCCCTTGTCGATCGCTTCGCGGAAACCGGCCTCGGCGGCTTCCCACATCGAACGGCGCTCACCGGGGATGCTGAGCGACATCAGCATGTTGGCCCGGGCGGCGTAGAACGCCTGCTCGGCCTGCTCCAGCTGCGCGTACTCGTCGGGGAAGACCGGCTTGATCTCGAGAGACGCCCGGGTGTCGTGCTCGGGTGTCGGCGTGATGTCCCGGCGGATCCAGTGATCGGTGAAGGTGGTGTGACGCTGATCGTCGGGTTCGGCGCTCCGCATGTGACAGGAGACACAGTCGTCGGGCATGCCGTCGGTGGCGGCACGGGCGCCGTGCTCCTCGCTGCAATCCTCGACGGCGTGGCAACCCACGCACTTGCGTTTGAAGTAGTCGGCCGGCCGGTTCTCGGCATAGACGGTGCTGTGCGGGTTGTGGCAGGTCAGGCACTCCAGGCGCCCCTCGCTCTCCTGATAGCAGGCGCTCAGAATCAGGCGATCCGCCTGGGCGGACAGCCCGAACTCGTCGGGGGTCTGGTGCACGTAGTGGAACGGCACGATGATGTCCTGAAGCGGATTGCCCGGACGGAAGTCCTTGAGCGCCACATCGACCCTTGCGACCCTGTCGGTGGCCTTGGAGTCTCCCAGATGGCACTGCAGGCAGACGTCGATGCGGCGTTCACGGGAAAGGCGGCGCGGGTTGACGATGGTCGGGTCGGCGCTACCGTCGGGCTCGCGGTTCCCGTCGCTCCACTTGGCCACGTGCAGTTCGCCGGGACCGTGACAGCTCTCGCAACCGATGCCTTCGGGGATCGGCTCGACGTAGGCGTTGTGGGTTCCCGCTGCCAGCTCCATCCGGCCGTTGTGGCAGAACACGCAACTCTCCCGCACCTGACGGGAGAAGTGAGCGCTGTCGTGTTCGAAACCCGGGCAGAGATCCCAGAGGGTCTCGTTGGGATACCAGCAGACCGGCGCCTGGAAGAAGCGGCCGTCCTCGATGACGATGTAGCCCCGGTTGTGGTTGTTGGAGCCCACCGCCCAGATCAACTCGCGCTCATCCCGCGCCACCCGGCTGCCGTCGTTGGGGTCGACGAGGAACTGCTCCATGAAGTAGCGGCCGTCCCGCTCGAACATGCGGTAGCTCACGCCGGTCTTGGGATCCGCAAAGGTGTTGTTGGCGCTGAAGTCCGCCTCGATCATCTCCGGCGCCATGCGGTGCCAGGCCTCGCCCATGCCGGTGTGCATGTAGGTCGAGGCGACATCGAGATGACACTGACTGCACTCGGCGGCACCGACGAAGGCCACATCCGCCTGGGTGTTGAGCAGCCCCGCGTTGCCGCTCCTGTCTCCTCCGCAGCCAAAGACCGCAACGGCGAGCAGCAGCACGATCGCGAGGCGGCGAATCATTCCACACCTTCCAGGCCGTAGATCCAGCCCTCGATGCGGACTCGATCGGGATCGTCGGGACACAGCTCTTCAGGGGTCCGGGCCGCTTCACCGGAAAGCACCGCCCGCGCCGCGCAGCGTGCGGCAATGACCGCGTCCAGGGCATCCCGGCGCTTGGCGCACTGCGCCTGCTGTTCGTCGTTGAGTTCCAGCGGCAGCTCCGTCAACTGGCCCAGCGCGTCGATGATCGCCCGGCGCCGAGCGGTTGCGTCTCCGTTGCCGGAGATCCGCAGACTGCGCACCAACTGCCCCGGGTAGGCCTCGAGCAGCAGCCGGCCGGTCGCACTTTCAAAGGGGCGCACGGTGTAGCGGGAGCGTTCTTCCGCGATGGTGCGAATACCGTGGTAGGTCATCGGGCCGAGATCCGGATTGACCCGGTGGAGCGGCGAGAAGGCTCCGGCCCGTTCATCGGTCAGGCGTTTGACCTCACCCTCGGCGTCGCGAGATTCCTGAAGCGCTACCAGGTAGTCCGGCCGGGAGATCTGTTCGAAGCGCTGGGCAAGGTGCCACCAGCCCTGCTCTCCGTCGCCGGCGAGGCGAGCGGCAAAACCGCGGGGTAGGCTGAACGGAAAGTCGAGGCCGATCGCTTCCGCCCGCATCAGCAGCGCATCGGGATCGCGCAGTCGGCTCTGAAGCCCCTGACGCCCGGTTGCTTCCAGGCGCAACACCCGCAGGCGGTCGTCCCGTTGTTCCAGCAGGCAGAGCCAGGTCGCCTGGCGGGGATCGCGCATGTCGCCGCTGAAGTCGACGCCGCCGAAAACCCGGCCGGCGGGCTCGTCGTGTAGGGAAAGATGTA
>CAZBZH010000187.1:0-8096 GCA_964496265.1 uncultured Acidobacteriota bacterium
TACTCCCGGTCGTCGGTGACCTTGCGCGAGATCCACCAGCAAACCGGGTGATAGAACAGGAGCGTTTCGACCAGGCGCTGCAGGGCCAGCACCCGGGTGTCGTGGCGCGCGATGTGCGCCAGTTCGTGGGCCAGGAGTGCGCGTACACCGTCGAAGCCGACCGCGGCTTCCAGGTTTCGCGGCAGGATCAAGACCGGGCGGAGCCAACCGAAGACGAACGGGGTGGCGACCCGTTCCGAGAGTCGCAGACGGAGCCGGCCGCGGATCCCGAGGGAACGCGCCAGATCGGTCGCCGCCCGGTGCCAGCGAAGGGGCACCTCGTCGGATGCCGCGCGGCTCAGTCGTTGAAGCAGCCACCAGCCTCCCGCCCAGCGCAGCGCCAGCACCATTTCTCCCAGCAGCCAGAGGGCGAAGATCCAGGAGGGTCCCCCCTGGGGTAGGCCACCCTGAAGCGGCGCCGCGCTTTGTCCGCTGCCGAGCCCGGCGACGAGGGCGGTGATGCCCACCGTGACCGGCATGGCGAGCAGTGCCGCGACGCCGGCGGCGTAGCGCAGTCTCGGGTTGTGGGTCATCCGTCGCAGCAGGGCGTAGGCGATGCCGATGACCACCCCCTGGAGCAGGAAGGCCCAGAGCGCCGTGGAGAGGGCGGCGGCGATGCGCAGGATCCACTCGTTCATTGGTCGCCCCCCTTCTTTTCCATGCTGTCCAGTAGACGGCGGATCTCGTCGATCTCCTCGGGGCTGGCCTTGCGCGCCGAGAGGGCGTGCAGCGCCAGTTGGCCGGCGGAGCCGGAGAAAGCGCGCTGCATCAGGTCATCGACCAGCGCCTTGCGGGTGACCCGCGGGGTGCGCGCCGGCGTGTAGGTGTGGGTGCGCCGGCTCTCGTCCCGTTCGACCAGGCCCTTGCCGGCCATGATCTGCATCAGCTTGAGCACCGTGGTGTAGCCGCTCTCGCGGCCCCGGGCGGTCAGCAGGTCGTGGACCCGGCGCACGGTGGCGGGGTTCTCCTCCCACAGCACGCTCAGGATTTCCAGTTCGGCCTCGGTCGGTTTCGGTGGTCGGCTCATCGCTTCCTCCCGAGGCCAGTATTACGAATGTCTTCGTAGATGTCAACGAAGATCTTCGTACTTTGTGGCTCGGGAGTGAAATCGCCGCGGGTTGCCCCGGGTCAGGAGCCTTCGCTTGTCGGTGGGGCGTAGAACGAGACCCCGCGCAGGTTCTCGTCGACCTGCAGCGGCACCTGGAGCCGGGGGAAGGCCCGCTGCTCGCAGTCGTCCCGGTCGCACAGCCGGCAGGTGGTGCCGATCGGCACCAGGGCGTCCTTCTGATCCACGTCCACCGCGTCGGCGTAGACCATCCGCTTGGCGTGGCGCACCTCGCAGCCGAGGGTAATCGCCTGGATTGCCTTGGGAGCCTGGTAGCCCCGGGCACCCTTGGCCACGGTGCGGGCCACGCAGAAGTACACCGCGCCGTCGGGCATCACCGAGAGTTGCTTGGTGATGGTGCCCGGCGTGAGAAAGGTGGTGTGTAGATTCCAGCGGGGGCAGGCGCCGAAGCGGGAGAGCTTGATCCCCGAGGAGCTGAAGCGCTTGGAGATGTTGCCGGCGACGTCGGCTCGCACGAGATGGAAGGGGATGCCCTCGTTGCCCTGTCTGCGCAGGGTCGTCAGCCGGTGGCAGACCTGCTCGAAGCTGGCGCCGAAACGGTTCTCCAGCAGGTCGATGTCGTAGCGGGTACGCCGGACCTCGTCGATGAAGCGCTCGTAGGGCATGACCACCGCGCCGGCGAAGTAGTTGGCCAGGGCGATGCGGGCCAGCCCCCGGGAGCTGTCGGCGGTCAGGGTCGCCTCGCTGCGGGTCAGCTCGTCCAGCAGCGCCGAGTGCTGCACCAGCCCGATCTGATGGGCGATCTGGAACTTGCGGCTGCTGCGGGGCAGCGCCTCGGACAGGATCAACAGCTTGCGCTGGGGGTCGAAGCGGCGCACGGCGCCGCCGTCGGCCGAGGAGTCGACGTACTCGATGCGGATGCCGTGGACCTCCCGCAGGTAGCCGGACAGCCCGTGGTACATGTCGTCGGGGCGCAGATCCGCCTGCTTCCACAGGTCGGCCGCGGCGTCCTCCAGCAGCGGGTAGTAGTTCTCGTGGGCGTGGATGAAATCGGTGACCTCCTCCGACGGGAGGCTCGAGTAGTCGACCCCGGGCAGGTCCCGGTCCTCGGAGAGCTGGGAGGCCAGGCTCAGCGCCGACTCCCGGGTGCTGCGGAAGACCTGGTAGAGCTGGATCACCGCCCGGGCCAGGGTGGGGGAGCTCAGCGCGAACTCTCGCACCTCGGTGGAGTTGAGGCCGTGGCGGTCGAAGGCCGGGTCGCCGAAGACCTCCATCAGGTCCGAGGCCAGCCGGGCGTCATCCTCGGCGGCGAACTGCTGGAGATCGAGCTGGAACAGCTCGGCCAGCTTGAGCAGCAGATTCGCGCTCAGCGGACGGCGGTCATGCTCGATCAAATTTAGGTAACTGGGGGAGATCCCCAGCATCTCCGCCAGTTTGGTCTGTCGGAGGTTTCGGGCTCGGCGCAGGGCTCGGACCCGGCCCCCCAGGCGTGCAGTTTCGGCCATTCGGCATTCTCCGGTTTTTTACAGCGTTGACAAGTTTACAGCCTTGCCGCGTAAAAGCCAGGACCCGTTTGCGGGCTGAAAACCAATGTCTCGTTGACTCTCGGCGTTCCTGTTGCAAATTTATGTTTTCACGGACTCTCGTTAGCGCCCCCAGGGGCGGCAGCGGCCCGCAAGGGGCCTGCCGGGGCCCTGGAAAGGCTGAAAACGGCCGAGAAGGAGCGGATTCGATGGGTGAGAGCAAGCTGCAGGGCAAGGCCGGCGTGACGATCCAGGGACCCATGGGCGAGGGCTTCGACGAGATCCTGACCCCCGAGGCGCTGGAGTTCGTCGGTGAGCTCGCCGCGCGCTTCAATCCCCGCCGCAAGGAACTGCTGCAGCGCCGCCAGCTCCGTCAGCAGGAGCTCAACGCCGGCCGCCGCCCCGATTTCCTGCCCGAGACGACCCACATCCGGGAGGCCAACTGGTCGGTCGCGCCGATCCCGGCCGATCTCCAGGACCGCCGGGTCGAGATCACCGGCCCCGTCGACCGCAAGATGGTGATCAACGCCCTCAACTCCGGCGCCAACGTCTTCATGGCCGACTTCGAGGATTCCAACTCGCCGACCTGGTCCAACGTGATCGAAGGTCAGATCAACATGCGGGACGCCGTGCGGCGCAGCATCCGCTTCGTCAACCCTGCCGGCAAGGAGTACGCCCTCAACGAGCACACCGCGGTGCTGATCGTGCGGCCCCGGGGCTGGCACCTCGAGGAGAAGCACCTGACGGTGAACGGGGAGCCGCTCCCCGCGTCGCTGGTCGACTTCGGCCTGTACTTCTTCCACAACGCGAAGGAAGCGATCGCCCGGGGCACCGGTCCCTACTTCTACCTGCCCAAGCTGGAGAGCCACCTCGAGGCGCGGCTGTGGAACGACGTGTTCGTCGCCGCCCAGGACCTGCTGGGTGTGCCCCAGGGGACCATCCGCGCCACGGTGCTGATCGAGACGATCCTCGCCGCCTTCGAGATGGACGAGATCCTCTACGAACTGCGCGACCACTCGGCGGGCCTCAACTGCGGCCGCTGGGACTACATCTTCAGCATCATCAAGCGCTTCCGGAATCACGCCGACTTCGTCATGCCCGACCGGGCGCTGGTGACGATGACGACCCACGGGATGCGCTCCTATTCGCTGCTGGCGATCCAGACCTGCCATCGCCGCAACGTTCACGCCATCGGCGGCATGGCCGCTCAGATTCCGATCAAGAACGACCCCGAGGCCAACGAACGGGCGCTGACCAAGGTCCGTGAGGACAAGGAGCGGGAGGCCCGGGACGGTCACGACGGTACCTGGGTCGCGCACCCCGGTCTGGTCGGCATCGCCCGCACCGCCTTCGACGCCCGGATGCCCGGGCCCAACCAGATCTCCCAGAAGCGGGAGGACGTTCACGTGACCGCCGCGGACCTGCTGGCGATTCCCGAGGGGCCGATCACCGAAGCCGGCCTGCGGCTCAACCTCGACGTGAGCATCCAGTACATGGGCGCCTGGATCGGCGGCGGCGGCTGCGTGCCGATCTACAACCTGATGGAAGACGCGGCGACCGCCGAGATCTCCCGGGCCCAGGTCTGGCAGTGGATCCAGCAGGGCGCCCGCCTCGACGACGGCCGCCCGGTGACCGCCGAGCTTTGCCGCAGCCTGATTGCCGAAGAGTTACGCAAGATCGAAGAGAAGGTCGGAGCCGAGCTGGCACCCCGCTACCGGTTGGCCGCCGACCTGATCGAACGCATGTGTACCGAAGAAACCTTCCCAGAGTTCATGACCCTTGTCGGCTACGAGCAGCTCGACTGAGCCTCGGGCCTTTTCCCGGATCTGTAGGAGTGACCGATGTCGAAGCACAAGAGCGCTGAAGAGCTGGCCCGCAACTGGGCCGAGGACGCCCGCTGGCAGGGGATCGAACGTCCTTACTCGCCGGAGGACGTGGTCCGTCTCCGCGGCAGCGTCAAGGTCGAGCACACCCTGGCCCGTCTCGGCGCCGAGCGGCTGTGGGAGCTGATTCACAAGAACGACTACGTCAACGCTCTGGGCGCCATGACCGGCGGCCAGGCGGTCCAGCAGGTCCAGGCCGGCCTCCAGGCGATCTACTGCAGCGGCTGGCAGGTCGCCGGCGACATGAACGAGGCGGGGCAGACCTACCCGGACCAGAGCCTCTACCCGGCCAACAGCGTGCCCTCGCTGGTGCGCCGCATCAACAACGCCCTGACCCGCGCCGATCAGATCGATCACGCCAACGGGCTCAACGGGGAGGCGCCCCACTGGTTCGCGCCGATCGTCGCCGACGCCGAGGCCGGCTTCGGGGGCGTGCTCAACGCCTACGAGCTGATGAAGGGCATGATCGAAGCGGGCGCCGCCGGCGTGCACTTCGAGGACCAGCTCTCCTCGGCCAAGAAGTGCGGCCACCTCGGCGGCAAGGTGCTGGTGCCGACCCAGGCCGCGATCGACAAGCTGGTCGCCGCCCGTCTGGCCGCCGATGTCCTCGACGTGCCGACCCTCGTGATCGCCCGCACCGACGCCAACGCCGCCGGTCTGTTGACCTCCGATGTCGACGAGCGGGACAAGCCCTTCGTCACCGGCAACATGACCGCCGACTCCTTCGTCGAGGTCAAGCCGGGGCTGGACCAGGCGATCTCCCGCGGCCTGTCCTACGCGCCCTACTGCGATCTGATCTGGTGTGAAACCTCCCACCCGGATCTGGCCGAGGCCAAGCGCTTCGCCGAGGCGATCCACGCCAAGTTCCCGGGCAAGAAGCTGTCCTACAACTGCTCGCCGTCGTTCAACTGGAAGCGCCACCTGGACGACGCCACCATTGCCCGCTTCCAGCGTGAGCTGGGCGCCATGGGCTACGCCTTCCAGTTCGTCACCCTGGCCGGCTTCCACGCGCTGAACACCTCGATGTTCGAGTTGGCGCTGGGCTACGGCAAGACCGGCATGGCCGCCTACTCGCAGCTCCAGGAGAAGGAGTTCGCGCTGCAGGAATCCGACGGCTTCCGCGCGGTCAAGCACCAGGCCTTCGTCGGTACCGGCTACTTCGACCAGGTCAACCAGGCGATCACCGCCGGCAAGTCCTCGCTGAGCGCCCTCAAGGGTTCGACGGAAGAGGAGCAGTTCTCCAAGGCCAAGTAGGTCTTGGTTGCCGCACGGCCGGGCGGGGGCGTTCGCCTACCGGCTCCGACGTGCGGTGGTCTCGACCTGGGTGGTGCGCGTAGGGACGGTGCTGGTTGACGCGGCGTCCATGTAGCCTGGCGGCGCGCACGAAGTCGCCGTACGGCGAACACCCCCGCCCGGCCTTTCAGTGATTTGCGACTTAAGGGGCGGCCTTCGGGCCGCCCCTTCTTGTTTCCGGCGGCTTGGATACTTCGAGGGTTGGCGGCAGTTCGGATGTAGGAGGAGCCAGTTGGTGGCGGCATCCAGGGCGATGTTTGCGGTCTTGCGGTCCCAACGGCCTTCGGTGACGACGTCCGGTTCAATGGAGTCCAGGTAGGGCTTGCCGCTACGGTCGGCGTTGGCGCCGACGGTGATGACCAGGTTGGCTCCGTCGGGTAGGCGGAATCCACGGTTCGAGGTGGGGATGCCGTAGGTCGGGTTGCCGAAGAAGCGGGTGTCGGGCCTGCCCTTGAAGGCGATGGCGACCGCTTCGCCCGAGGAGCCGACGCCGCCACCGATCAAGACGGCCACCGGCGGCGTGCTCTTGAGACTCACAGGCTCGCCGGAGATCTGCGACTCGACTTGCCGGGAGCCGTCGGGGTGCTCGACGCCGGATTGGCCTGCTTCGTAGAACCAGATTCCGGTCGTGCCCTCGGGACCGACGAAGGAGCCGAATGGACCGCCGCCGATCAGCGGCCCGACGCCGGCCAGCATCGGCCACATGTTGCCGCCGGCGTTCCCGCGTAGATCGACGATCCAGCCGCAGGGGCGCGAATCGGCGACGCGGTCGACGCCTTCGTGCAGCCGGTCGGCGTACGCCTGCATGTTCCATCCGGCGGTGCAGGGGACTGCCACGTACCCGATCTGCGCGTCCTCGAGCACTCGGGCTTCCATTTCCCGGCGCATGGAAGGTGTGTCGCTATCTTGTGGTTCTCCTGGGGAGCGGTCTCCATGCGGGTGTCGTTCCCGCTCGAGTTCCGATAGCTCCGCGCTCAACTGCAGAAAGCTGTGGCGGTCGCCCAGTTGCTCGAGGGCGAAGCGGATGGCCGGATAGGTGTCGATTGCGTCCCGGGAGGCCGATGCACGCTCGACGGTCTGCGAACGCAGTTCGTGCCAGTCGATGTGCCCGCGACGCATCGAATGCTCCTGCATCAGATCGAGGGCCTGATCGAGGTACGCGGCAGCCTCCCGAGACATGTCTTCGGCATGAGCGCCGGACGTTGTCATCGGCGCGGCGACGACGATGGCCAGGCAAAAACCGATCGCCCGGTAGGCCGGCGCTTGCGAGCTGTGGTGGGGCATTCAGTCCTCCCTCCCGGAGCGTCCTTGCGAGCGTCCGGATAGGGATGACGTTTGAACATCCGATTGGTTTGTCTCCCGGTGTTCTGCAGTTCAGCGGGAGCTACGATATCCGTTCTCGAATCACGCGGAGCACGTGGTTGACGACGGCGCATGCAGGCTGGTCGCAGCAGTGATGCGGGTTGGCGTAGGACACCGTGTGGTAACGGTCTTCCCGAAGGATCTCGATGGTGACGATTTCTCCGTCTTCAACCGGGTCTTCGCAGTGTCGAGATAAGTCTCGTGGCAGCGACCACAGATGCTCCGGCAACAGGTCCTTGAACAGCCGGTCCCAGAAACGACTTGTTCGCCGATCGTGCCGCCGCGGGGTTCCCGGATGCGGTACAGAAAGTACGGGCGGGAGACTCCGCCTCCGATCCAAACTCGGAGCTCCGTCCCGGCGTGGGTCGCGGCCGGCAGGTCCATCGCCTGAGCCGCCGATGAGGGAGGCCAGGCGTTCGCCTTCGTGTGCCCGCCGGAGGCCACAGCGATCAGGAGGAACAGGATGGTTAGGGTTCGGTATTTCTTGCCCTTGGGGTATCTCATTTGGGTGGATGATAGTGGATCGATTCACGCAGCCTCGCTGCAAACAAAAAAAGGCGGCCACCGAAGTGGCCGCCGAGGGGCCGTGGATAACCCGGCTCGTGCGTACCAGGGTTAACCGCAAACGAGAACTGCAAGAGGTCCCGGGCCGTGGGGCGGGGCCGGGTTCATATCGGTCTGTCGGTCCATAGAGCGGTTAATAACATCAAAAATCTCAGGCGGTGGGGCGCACCGTTCGATCGAGCCCTCCTTGCGGAGCGTGGGGTGAGTCCCTTGTTCACCCAGAGAGGCGCAGCGGAGTGCGGGATTGGCTCAAACCGGCGCAAAATGGGGTTGACGGGACTACGGGCAGAGTGGAACTTGTTGGGTCAAGTGATTGATGGAACGGGGTTTGAGGAGGCCGGCAAACCGTTGAGCGGTGTGACCTCA
>CAZBZH010000188.1:0-8096 GCA_964496265.1 uncultured Acidobacteriota bacterium
TGATGACCCGCTTCGTCGAGCTCAACTCCTGACGAAGGCGGTCAGGATCGCGCCGGCAAACGAGAGCACCGCGACGCCGACCAGCCCGATCGCCAACCCACCATCCAGGCCCAGCCCGGCGACCAGAAACATCGCCCCCAGCACGTTGAGGGTGCCCTGCAGGGCCCTGCGGTTCTCGCTCATCGTGGTCTCGCTCATGGTGATCCTCCCGGGTTTGCCGGCCTACACCCAGGAAAGCGACGGATCGGCCCGAGAACCCGCAACGCGGGGCAAATCCGCCCACCCGTCGGGAGCGGAGAGAAAAATCCCGGCGGGTCGTGAAAACCCGGGGCCCGGGGCTCTCTCCCTGTGGGACGCCACACAGGAGACCTCTGATGGGACAGCTAGCGGCAACGATCGGGTTTCTCGGGTTGACCCTGCTCACCGGGCTGATCGACGCCCAGGGCTTCGTCCAGGCGTCCAGGATCTGGGAGGGTGGCCGGCTCGACTGGATGGCCGGAGCGCGGGCTGCCGGGCTGTTCGCCACCGGCATCGGGACCTACTACGCCGCGCTGGGCTTTCTCGCCCGGCTCGGGGTCGTCGCCGTGGAAGTCCAGATGGTGCTGTGGTTCGCCGTGACCCTGATCGCGGTGGCGGTCTTCAGCGGGCGCTTCTTCAACTGGCATCCGCTGGACCAGGGCGTCGGCTGCGTGGTGGCGCTGGGCCTGTTGTGGCTGGCCTGGCGCGTCGGCTGATCGCCGGAGCAGGAGGCGTGTCGGTCGCGAGCGTGTCTCGCGGGAGGCCGGGGCGGGAGGCGGAGCGAGCGTCAAGCGGCGCCGCCCCCAAGAACCGGGGCGGCGCCTCGGGAAACTACTGTTCCATGAAGTGCGGGTAGCCGAGCAACAGACCGACCACCTCGCGAATGCGGGTCTCGTCGTAGTCGCTGGGCACCCCATCCGCATCGGTGTTGAGGAAGTCGACGGCCAGTTGCCGCTCCGCCTCGGTCACCGATCCGGCAAAGAAGCGATCGATGAAGAAGTTGACGATGGCCTCGGCGTTCCCCGGAGCCGTGGAGATGCCGTTGTCCGACAACAGCCCCATCACGTCACTGTTGAACTCGGGCAGGCTGACCGGATCGTAGAAGCCCAGGATGCGGCCGTAGTTCTGCCGCTCCAGCAGGTTGTTGGTGCCGATCCAGGCGGCGCCATCCTCGGGGAAACCGGTCGGCACGTCGTTGAAGCCGGGCAGGTGCCCCATGCGGGTCATGTAGTCGAGCAGGACCGAGATCCCGTCGGTGTTGCCCCGGGTCGCCCGCAGGGCGCTCGAGACATGCTCCCAGGGCGTCTTGACCTTGGAACCGGCGAGATCCGGGTTGAGCAGCCCCTGGGCCATGATCTCGGTGAGCACCGCGCGCACGTCGCCGACACCCGCCGGGTTGCCGCCGTCGTTCCACACGGCGACCACCGCGTCGATCATCGACTGGGGCGGGTTCTCGCTGACGAACCGCTGCAGCAGCTTGGTCGAGATGAACTCCGCCGTCGACGGGTGATCGAAGATCGCGTCGAGAGCCAGATAGACATCGTCGACGCCGGCGGCGGTGGGCTGCCCCAGGCCGTCGCAGGTGTCGGGGATCAGGGTCTCGTAGGGCGTTCCCGAGAACAGGGTCTTGGCCGTGCAGTCGTGGAGGGTCGGGTCGAAGTTGGCGGTCCAGTCTCCGGTCTCGATCCAGTAGAAGGCCTGACAGGGCGCCAGCGGATCGTCCAGGTTGGCCAACGCCTTCTGGCAGACCCGCCAGCCGGTGAAGACCCGGGACAGCTCCTCGACGTCGGTCTGGGTGTAGCCGTTGTCGACCCCCATCATGTAGAGCTCCAGCAGCTCACGGGGGAAGTTCTCGTTGGGGTTGCCGCCGGTGCTGACGATGGTGTCCAGGTAGATCATCATCGCCGGACCGAGGGACATCTGCTCTACCATGTCGCGGAAGTTGCCGTTGAAGGCCATGTCCCGGTAGGCGAAGCTGTCGTTGTACTGCTGCAGCGCCCCGACGCGGATCGCCTCGTTGGGATAGTCCGGGTCGCACCAGGGAGGCTGGCCCTGGTCGTTGCAGGGCGGGTAGATGCCCAGGAAGTAGCCGAACACCTCGAAGAAGTCGGTGTTGAAGTGGTTGTCGAAGAACGCGGTCACCTGTTCTTCGAGCTGCCGGCGGGCGAACACGCTGCGCACGATCCGGCTCTGGAAGTACTCGATGTGGGAGTCCGGCGGCTCGAGCACCGCCAGCAGATCGTTGAGGGTGGTGTTGGTCGACTCGTCGATCGACGCCGGATCGAGTTGCTCGGAGGTGTAGGCGTCGAGGCCCAGGGCGGCCATGCGGCTCTCGCTCCATTCATCGAGGCCGTAGCCCAACCGCAGCTGGGTGTGGTGGCGCATCACCGGGTCGCACAGGCCCCCCATGTAGCGCTCGCTTCCCTGGGAGTTCCCCGGCGTTCCTTCGCCGCCGACCCCCTCGCCGGTGACCAGGTACCCGAAGGCCTGGCCCGGCGCCGGATCCTCGGCGCTGAGGAAACTGGTGCCGACGATCTCGTCCCCGTGGCAGCGTAGCGGCTGCCCCGCCGCGAGGCCGGCGAGAGATCCCCGGTACACGTTGTAGTCGTCGGCGTCGGCGGTCACGTCCCAGATGAGGGTGCCGCTTCCGTCGAACTCCAGCCCGGTGACCTCACCGGGAACCTGGGCCGCCGCCGAGACGGCGACCGAGAGTGCCAGCAGGACGAAGAGGTAGTTCGAAGTTCTTTGCATCACGATTGCCCCCTGCGTGCGGATCAGCGGTTCGCCGGGTCCAGGGACCGCAGTCGGTCGATTTCGATTCGATCGGCGGGATGACGCGAATCCTGCGCTCCCTCGGGATTCAACCCACCCAACGGCACCGGCCGGTCGCCGGTGTCGTCGAGCGGGGCCAGCCGGCCGTCGGGACGCCCCACCAGGGGGCCGCCGCACAGCCGGCGCCGCGCCAGATCCATCGGATCGGACTGGCGGCAGTAGTTCGAGATCGCGCCTCTCCACGAGCGGATGTTGGCGGAACGGCAGGGCGCCTCCCCGGCCGACAGCTCGAACAGCAGGTCGGTATCCGTACCGCGCATCCCCGCGGCAACCAGGCGCCCGTTCTCATCGACACGGAAACGGTAAGCCGTCGCCGGCCCCTCGAGCTGAACCGGCAGCGCGCCGGCGCCGAAGGCCATCGGTTCGATCAGCACCGGACCGCCGGGAAGGCCGTCCTGCACCGCGATCGGACCGAAGGCACCGTCGGGAGCCGCCTCCAGCGGGAAGCCGCCCGAGGCGGAGACCTGGGCCCACAGCGCCCGCAGACCGGCCTCATCGGCACCGCTCAGGCGCACGACCCAACCCTCGGAGGATTCCAGCAGATCGATGGTCGAGGGCCCCTGAGTGGCCACGAACAGCGGTTCGGCGGAGAGGTCCTCGGCGGGCAGCAACGCGCGAGCGGACAGCCCGGCGAGATCGCGGCCGGAACTCACCTCCAGGTACCAGTCGATGGGCAGCCCGGGAAGCGCCCGGGGGGTCAGCCCCGAGGCCAACGTGCCGCCGGCACAGGCCACGACCGCGTTGGCCACGACCGCCGTGGCGCCCTCGGACGCCTCGTAGATCACATCGTAGGGACCGCTGGGGAGACCCGCCGGAACCTCGGCGGAGACCCCGTCGGCGGTCAACTGCAGCGCACCGGGAACCGGCTGGGCAGCGATCCGACGCAGTCCCTGCACGCCGTCCGCCACCAGAAGCGAGCCGTCGTCGAACAGGGTCACCCCTCCGGCGCGGCCCGGCGTCTCGTGGGCCGCCACCAACTTCGGCTCGGCGGGATCGGAGAGATCCAACAGCTTGACGCCGTTGAGCCCATCGGAAAGCAGCGCCAGACCGCCGGAGACGGCAACCGCCGCGGCCCGGTCCTCGCCGATGTAGTCCCCGAGCAACCGCGGCGATGTGGGATCGGACACGTCGATCGCCTGCAGCCCGCGGCTACGGTCGGCAACCAGCAGCAGGTCCCCTTCGAGGGCCAGTCCGCTGGCCCGGCCGGGAGTCGACACGTCGCCGATCTCCCGGGGAGCGCCGGGGTCGGAGACATCCATCACCCGCACGCCCCGGTTGTCGTCGGCGACGAAGGCCAGACCGTCGACGATCCGTACGTCCAGCGCGCGGCCACGGGTGTCGAAGCCGCCGACGCGTGTCGGCAGCGTGGGGTCCGAGACATCGGCGATCTGCAAGCCGCGGCGATCGTCGGCCACATAGAGGAAGTCGCCGACGATCTCGGCGGCCATCGCCGAACCCGAGGTATCCCAACGTCCCAGCGAAGCGGGAGCCGAGGGGTCGCTCACGTCGATCAGTTCCACGCCGGAGCTTCCCAGCGATACCGCCGCGAGATCCCCTGCCAGGGTGATCCCCTGGGCCGACCCCGTCGTGGCGAGGCGGGCGACCTCCCGGACAGGCTCGGCGGCCAGGTCGAAGACCGCGAGACCGGCGGCGCCGTCGGCAACGAAGGCGAGATCGCCCTCGACCGCCACGTCCAACGCCTCGTCCGCGGAAGGTGCCTGCCACAGCGGAGCGGGCGCGGAGGGACGACGGACATCGACGATGCGCAGCCCGTTCTGGGTGTCGGTGACGAAGGCGAGATCCCCCTCGACCTCGACGCCGAACATGAAGCTCGACGAACCGCTCGGCTTGTAGCCACCGAGCCAACGAGGCTCGGTGGTCTGTGAGATATCGAGCACGTGCAGGCCACCCAGGCCGTCGGTCACGTAGAGCTTCGAGCCGTTGACGGTGGCCCCGGTCGCCCCCTCGGGAGTGGCGAAGCGCCCGACCTCGACCGGCGAAGCCGGATTCGAGACATCGAGAATCAGCAGCCCGTTGGCGAAGTCCGCCAGATAGACCGTGCTCCCGCTGGCCGCGACCCCGAAGGAGAAGCTGCCCGCGGGCGTGTAGCCGCCGATCAGCGCCGGCGTCGTCGGATCGGAGATATCGATGACCTGCAGCCCCATGAAGCCGTCGGCGATGAAGGCCAGATCGCCGGCGAGGGCCACATCCCAGGAGATCCCCGGGGTGTCGGCGCTGCCGGCCAGCACCGGCGCCGCCAGATCGGCGACGTCGATGATCTGCAGCCCCGAGCTGCTGTCGGCGATGAATACCAACTCATCGCGGAAGGCCATGCTCTGCGGGCTGGTCAGGGTGTTGTAGGTCTCGATCCGGATCGGAGTCTCCGGCTGCTGCACGTCGACGACATGCATGCCGCCGATGAAGGTGTAGGGGTTGAGGAACGGCATGAAGGCGTAGCCGTCGCGCACGACGACGCTGCTGGCCGAATCGCCCAGCTCGAAGCGCCCCATCTCCGTCGGGTTGGACGGATCGGAGACGTCGAGCACCTGGATGCCGCCGAGCTTGGTCACCGTGTCGTAGAAGGACACGTAGACCTTGGAGCCGTCGCAGAACACCCCGCTGATCCCACTCGGGATCAACAGGTTGCCGACCTCGTAGGGCCCGCCGTCACGCAGGCTCAACCGACCGTCGGCGTCCAGGTCGGACCCGGCGAGTTCCAGCACGGTGGCCGCATCGGTCTGCAGCACCCCGGGGCGCACCTCGTCGATCCGCGGCTCCTGAGCCATGAGCGTGGCTCCCAGCAGGAGCAGCACGCTGTAGTACAGAAGGTGTTTCATCAGACGATTCCCAGCTCCTGGGCACCCAGGCCGCCGGCGGTGTAACCGGGGAAGATCGACTCGAGGCCGGCCGGATCCGCGCCCATGTGATCCCGCAGGATCTCCCACATCACCGAGCGGTAGTCGGTGCGCTCGGGCAGGTAGCGGCCGCTGTCGCCGAACATGATGCCCGCGGGCCAGGTGCCGGCGTCGCAGTTGTAGACGCCGCCGTTGACGCCCCCGCCGCCGACGAAGACGACGGTGGACGCGGCGTGATCGCTCCCCAGGCTTCCGTTCTGGATGCTGGTGCGGCCGAACTCACTCAGGGTGGTCATGATCGTGTCCGCCCAGATGTTGGGGTAGGTGCGGGTGTCGATCGCCGCGCCGCTGAGCACGATGCGCAGGGAGCGCATGCCGTAGGCCAGCCAGGAGAGCAGTTCCGCGTGACGGCCGCCGGTCGGGTTGCCGTTCTGCACCTGGTTGTCGTGCAGGTCGAAGCCGCCGAGCTGGGAACCGGCGATGCGGGTGCCGTTGCTCGACCCGTCGCTCTCCAGCAGCGACAGGGCGCAGATCTTGAGCGAGCGGAAGAACGGGTAGGACTCGGCGGCGAATCCCTTGCTGTGAGGCACCGCCTGGTCATCGACGGGGAACAACTCGTCGGTCGGGTTGTCCGGATCCATCGGACGCCAGTTCTGCTGATCCCAGGAGCGGTACTCGTCGAGGGTGTCGACCAGCTTGACGCCGGTCTGGGACAGCACCGGCCGGTACTGTTCGAGTCCCACCAGGTCGGTGAAGACCGAACGCCAGGCGTTGGCGTACTTCGAGCGGTTGGGATCGTCGTCCAGATAGTCGAACTGATCGGGGTTGGCGATGTTGACGAACTTCTCGTCCCCCCGCAGGATCAGCGGCGGGGTCACCTGGGAGGTGATCACCGGAATCGGCGCGCCGCTGGCCAGGGCGTTCTCGGCGATGTAGCGGGCCAGCCAGCCCTCGAACATCTGGGGCTGGGTCGGGTCGCCGTTCTCCCAGATCCGCTGTCCGTCGAAGTGGGAGCGGCTGGTGTTCGGGTACCCGACCCGGTGCAGGATCGCCAGCTCCCCGTCGTCGAACATCGGCATCACATCCGCCATCGCCGGATGCAGGTGGGCGAAGCTGTTGCCCAGGTCGATCGACGAGGTGTTGGGGATGTAGAGGTTCGGCCGGTTGGTGGTGTTGTAGTCCGGGTCCCCGTGGGGGATCACGGTGTTGATCCCGTCGTTGCCCCCGCGCAGGAAGAAGAACAGCATGCGCTTGTTCGAGTTCTCCAGATTGCCGGCCATGGCGCTCTGGATCAGCGGGGTGGGGAAGAGCGACGCCGCGCCGAAGCCGGCCAGGGTCAGCCCGGATCCTCGCAGGAAGTGCCGCCGTGAGCATGAGCACGTGCTTTTGTGTTGCATCGAAACCTCCTACTGTTCCAGGAACTGGGGATAACCCGTCATGAAGCCGATCGTCTCGCGAATGCGTGCGTCGTTGTACGGTGAGGTCTGCCCCAACTCATCGGTGTTGAGGTAGTCGATCGCGGCCTGCTTTTCCATGACCGTCAATGCGCCTCCGAACAATTTGTTGCTGAAGAACTCGACAATCGCCTCGGCGTTACCCGGGGCGGTCGAGATGCCGTTGTCGTTGAGCAGCGGAATGATCCGCTCCGAGAAATCCGGGTTGATGAACAGGCTCTCGGTGAGGTCCAGCCCGAAGTTCTGCCGTTCCAACAGGTTGGTCGTGCCGATCCAGTCGCCGCCCAGCTCCGAGTAACCGTCGGGCGAGGCGTTGCGATAGAGCACATGCTGCAGGCGGTTCATGTAGCCGGCCACGGTGTTGGCGCCGTTGGTCTGACCGCGCATCCCGCGGAAAACGGCGACCACATGCTCGAAGGGCGTGCGGATCTTGCTCCCCGCCCGGTCCGGATCGAGGAAGGCAGCCTGATCGATCACCGCGCGCAGCACCTCCCGCAGGTCGCCACGGCCCGCCGGATGGGTATTGTCGTTCCATTCGGCAACCACCGCGTCGATCATCGCCTGGGTCGGCTGCTCGGTGATGAAGCGCTTGAGCAACTTCGACGAGATGAACTCGGCGGTCGAGGGATGGTCGGCGATGGCGTCCAGGGCCAGGTAGAGATCGTCCTCTCCCGCCGAGGTCGGATCACCCAGGCCGTTGCAGGTGTCGGGAATCACCGTCTCGTAGGGGGTGCCCAGGAACAACGTCTTCTCGCTGCAGTCGTGTTGGGCGACCCGGAAGTTGCGCACCCAGGCGCCGTCGGGCTCCGACGCGGTACCGATCAGGTTGCGCGGGATGCAGGGAGCCAGCGGATCGTCGGTGTTCCCGGTCTCTTTCTTGCAGACGTTCCAGCCGGTCAGGATCTCGGCCAGTTCCTCGACATCGAGCTGGGTGTAG
>CAZBZH010000189.1:0-3369 GCA_964496265.1 uncultured Acidobacteriota bacterium
GTATGGGTGGGCGTGGTGCTCGTGGTCGCCGCGGGGGCGGGGGCGCTGGACGCCGCCGGTTCCTCTTCCGGCGTCGCAAGTACTGCAAGTTCTGCGAAGCCAAGGTGACCTACATCGACTACAAGGACCTCAAGACCCTCCAGAACTACACCCCCGAGCGGTCCAAGGTGCTTCCTCGCCGCATTTCCGGCACCTGCGCCATGCACCAGCGTGAGCTCGTCCGTGCCGTGAAGCGCGCGCGGATGATCGCCCTCCTGCCGTTCAGCAGCGATTGATCGAGGTTCGTGATGAAAGTCGTACTGCGCGAGAACGTCGAAAAACTCGGGAGCCGCGGTGACGTCGTCAGCGTCGCCAACGGCTACGCCCGCAACTACCTGCTTCCGCGGGGACTCGCTCTCGAGGCCACCAGCGGAAACCTGAAGACGATCGAACACCAGCGCCGTTCCTGGGCCGTCAAGGAGGCCAAGGAGGCCGAGGAAGCACGGGCCATGGCGGCCCGCCTCGCCGAGGTGGAGGTGACCATCTCCAAGCGTGCCGGCGAAAACGACACGCTCTACGGTTCGGTCACCAGCAGCGAGATCGCCGAGGTGCTGGCCGAGAAGGGGGTCGCGATCGATCGCCGCAAGCTGCAGCTGGCGGAGCCGATCAAGTCCCTCGGTACCGTCGAGGTAGCGCTGAAGCTGCATCCCGAGGTCACCGGGACCATCAAGGTCAACGTGGTTCCGGAGCAGATCCAGGGTGCCGAGCAGGCTGCTGAACAGGCTTCTGAATCTGAAGAAGGGTAAGGCGGGAGCCCGTCCATGAGCGGCGCACAGTCCAGGTCCGCCGGGGCAACCGTTGCCGTGGGCAACGAGAAGGCGCTGCTGTACGTGTTGGCCGGTTGGTTACTTCCCGGGCTAGGCCACTGGCTGCTCGGGAAGACCCGCCGGGCCATCGTATTCGCCGTGCTGATCCTCGGCTCTTTCGGCCTGGGTCTGGCTCATGACGGGCGGTTGGCCCTGCGCGACTCCAAGCAACCCTTTCTCTCGAGCCTGCAGATCGTGGCCAACCTCGGCGTCGGCCCGCTGGATCTGGTGGCTCGCGGGATGGTCTACGGCGGGCTGAGCTTCACCCTACCCGCACACCGCATGTCCGACCCCGATGCCGGCCGCCGGGAAGAGATCTACCGGGACCGCACCCGTTCGGCGCTGTCGAACTACGGCACCGCCTACATCTGGACGGCGGGGTTGATGAACCTGCTGCTGCTGTTCGACGTGTGGGACATCGCCCGTCGCAAGAAGGCCTGAACGTGGCGAGCCATCTGTTTCACATGCTGCTCTACTCGGCGATCGTGGCGGTGTTCTTCGCCGTGCTGCTGCGCCGGGAGCGGCGGAGCCAGCTGCGGCTCGGCGCCATCCTCTGGTCCTCGATGGTCGGCGGGGCGCTCGCCCTGGCCTATTTGATGTTTCCCTTTCCCGGTTGAAGCCGGGAGCCCCATCGCTCCGTCGCAGGCTCTCCCTGTGGATTCCGCCCGTCGCCTGCGCCCTGGCCATGTGGCTGGGCTCCGCGGATACCTCCGTCCAGTCCGAGGTCATGCGCTACGACAAGCTGGTCCACGCCGGCGCCTACGGCCTGCTTCAGCTGCTGATGCTACGCGCCAGCCACGGGGGTCTGAGACCGGTTCGCCGGGGAGCCATGCTCCTCGCTGGAGCGGGCAGTCTGGGCCACGGGCTGGTCTCGGAGGCGCTGCAATCCTTCATTCCCGGGCGTACCGCCAGCGTCTGGGATCTCGTCGCCGACCTCGTCGGCATTCTGATCGCGAGTATCCTGTGGCTATTCGCAACCGCCCGGCTCACCGGTTCGAGCCGCGGGCGCTAGAGGGAGTTCGCTCGAGATGAAGAAACGCTTCGCAATCGTTCCCGGCGACGGCATCGGGGTCGACGTGACCCGAGAAGCGGTCAAGACCCTGGAGGCCGCCTCCCAGCGTGGTGGGTTCGAGCTCGAACTGGAGCACTTCGAACTGAACGCCGACCGCTACCTGGAAACCGGCGTGACCATGCCCCCCGGAACCCACGACCGTTTCCGCGAGTTCGACGCGGTCTACATGGGCGCCTTCGGCGACCCGCGGGTTCCCGACAGCGCCCACGCCCGGGACATCTTGCTCGGCACCCGTTTCGAGCTGGACCTGTACATCAACCTCCGGCCGATTCGCTGCATCTCCGACCGACTGTGTCCGCTGCGCGACTTCAAGGCCAGGGATATCGACTTCACGGTGTTCCGCGAGAATACCGAGGGCATGTACGTCGGCATGGGCGGGATCTTCAAGAAGGGGACTCCCGACGAGGTCGCGGTCCAGGAGGACGTCAACACCCGCAAGGGGGTCGAGCGGGTCATCCGGGCTGCCTTCGAGTACGCCAAGGCCCAGGGCAAGACCCGGGTGACCATGGCGGACAAGTCCAACGCCATGCGCTTCGGTCATGACCTCTGGCTGCGCTGCTTCCGGGAGGTCGCCGAGGAGTTCCCGGGCATCGAGGCCCAGCACCTCTACATCGACGCCATGGCGATGGAGCTGATCCGTAACCCGGCCGAGTTCCAGGTGATCGTGACCTGCAATCTGTTCGGAGACATCGTGACCGACCTCGGCGCCCAGCTCCAGGGCGGCCTGGGCATGGCCGCCTCGGGCAACATTCGTCCCGACGGCACCTCGATGTTCGAGCCGGTCCACGGGTCGGCGCCGCCCCTCGCCGGTAAGGACAAGGCCAACCCGTTCGGCGCGGTGCTCACCGCCGCGATGATGCTGGAACACACCGGGCTGCCCGAGGCCGCGGGCTGGCTCGAACAGGCGGTGGCCAGCTGCCTCGAGTCGGGCACCTGTACCGAGGATGTCGGCGGAAAGCTCGGCACCACGGCGACCGGGGATGCCCTGGCCGCCCTCGTCAGGGGCCAGTAGGCCCCAAGCCCCCGAGGACCAGATCTCAAGGACCAGGCCCCAAGGAGAAGCGATGTCCGAACCCAGAGTCCGCGTCCAGAAGCACGACGGGGTCGTCGTGCTCGAACTCAACGCACCGCCGGCCAACACCTACAGCTACGAGATGATGCGGGAGCTGGACGACGCCGTCCTCGACGCCCGCTTCGACCCCGATATCCACGTCATCGTGCTGCGCGGGGCGGGGGAGAAGTTCTTCTGCGCCGGTGCCGATATCCGCATGCTCACCGACGCGGATCCGACCTACAAGTACTACTTCTGCCTCCACGCCAACGAGACCCTCAACCGGTTGGAGCAGACGCCGAAGCTGGTGATCGCCGCGCTCAACGGCCATACGGTCGGAGGCGGCCTGGAGGTCGCGCTCGCCGCCGATCTGCGGATCGCCCGGCAGGGCGGCGGCAAGA
>CAZBZH010000189.1:3394-8057 GCA_964496265.1 uncultured Acidobacteriota bacterium
CCCACCCCGGCGTGCTGCCCGGAACCGGCGGCACCCAGCGGCTGGCTCGCCTGCTGGGTAAGGCGCGAGCCCTGGAGCTGATGGTCGGGGGCCGCAACTTCGACTTCGACGAGGCGCGGGAGCTAGGCATCGTCCAGCAGGTTTTCGATAGCGAGGGCTTCGATGACCAGGTCTTGGAGTATGCTCGTCAATTCGTGCCGCCCGGCAAGGCGGGCAAGGCGGTCGGCCTGATCAAGCGGGCCGTCCAGTCCGGCCTCGAGGCGTCCTTCAGCGAAGGCCTGGCGCTGGAGCGGGAGCTCCAGCAGCAGCTGTTCCAGAGCGAGGACGCCAAGGAAGGCCTCGCCGCCTACGTCGAGAAACGCGCCCCGCAGTTCAAGGGGCGCTAACAGGCGACCGAACATCCGGAGGCGCCGTGAAGAAACTGCACAACCTGATCTTCCTCGGCATGATCGTCGGCGTCGCCGTCGGCATCCTGCTGTGGTGGTTCAAGCGAGGCGCCCTCGAGGCCGGCCAGCCGACTCCGGGCTGGATCGAGACCTCGATGTGGTGGCTCGACCTGCTGGGGCCCACGGTCTTCATGGGCGCCCTCAAGATGATCATCGCTCCGTTGATCCTGGCCAGTATCGTGGCCGGCGTCACCAGTCTGCCCAGCGTCCAGGAACTCGGATCGATCGGCTGGAAGACGCTGCTCTACTACATCGGAACCACCACCGTCGCCGTCGCCCTCGGGCTGATCTTCGTCCTGGTCCTGCAGCCGGGAAACCGGGCGGGCTCGTTGAAGGTCCGCGAGAGCCGGGTGGCCGAGTTGACCGAGCGGCGCGCCGAGTACGGCAGCACCCAGGGGCGGAGCGCCCTGGATGCCCACGGCAAGCCGACCGGCGAATACCTGGCCTGGCTCAACCAGCAGGAGGGTTCGGCGGCATCCGCGGGGAGCGACTCCCGGAAGTTCGCCCAACTTGCCGGTGCCGAGGAGCGCTCGGCGGGAGATGTCTTCAAGGAGGACATCGTGCGGCCGCTCCTGACCAACCCGTTCACCTCCCTTGCCGCCAGTCCTCCCAACGCCCTGGGGATCATCTTCTTCGGCTTGCTGCTTGGCATCGCCTGCGCCGTGATCGGCCATGAGACCGCCGGCCCCGTGATCCGCTTCTTCCAGGGACTCAACGCGGTGATGATGAAGATCACCGGCTGGATGATGTCGATCGCTCCGGTGGCCATCGGCTGCATCATGGCCAAGCTGGTCGCCGAGAACGGCCCGGAGATCTTCGAGAGCCTGGGCTGGTACTGCGCCACCGTCATCGGCGGGATCGTCGTCCACGTGGCCTTCCTCTTCGGCGTGGCCGCGACCATCGGCGGCACCGATCCGATTCGCCTGTGGCGGGGTGTGCGGGAAGCCTGGATGATCGCGTTCACCACCCGCTCCAGCGCCGCGACCCTGCCGGTGACCATCGAGAACGTCACCCGCAAGCTGGGCGTGTCGCCCAAGGTGGCCAATTTCTCACTGCCCCTCGGCGCCACGATGAACATGGACGGCACCGCGCTCTACGAGGGGGTCGCCGTCATCTTCCTGATCCAGACCTACGGTGGGCTGGACGATGTCTCCATCGGGCTGACCGCGATCTCGACCTTCACCATCTTCATCACCGCCGTGCTGGCCTCGGTGGGGGCTGCCGCGGTGCCCAACGCCGGCCTGGTGACCATGGTCCTGGTCGCGTCGGCGGTGCATCTCCCGATCTACTACATCCCGCTGATCTTCGCGGTGGACGCCGTGCTGGACATGTTCCGCACCTCGACCAACGTGCTGGGCGATTCCGTCGGCGCGGTGGTGGTCAGCCGGCTGGAACGGGGCAAACTGGGCTAAGTTCGCCTGTTTTGCCTTGCTGGCCCGCGCTCCCGGGCCCCACTAGCCCGGTTGGGCAGCGGGGCCTATGTTTCCCCCTGGCCTCTAATTCTCTTACCCGGAGGCCCAGGAGCGCGCCGTGCGATTGCTGGTTGCTGAGGATGTAGCGGTTTCCCGGACGATGCTTGTTTCGGCCCTGCGACGGATGGGGCACGAGGTCGTGGCCACCGCCGACGGCAAGGAGGCCTGGCAGGTCCTCTGCAACGAACCGATCCGGCTGGTCATCGCCGACTGGGACATGCCCGAGATGGACGGCATCGAGCTGGTCAAGCGTATCCGCCAAGCCAAGAACGAGTATTACACCTACGTCATCCTGCTGACCGCCAAGAGCACCCAGGAGGACTGCATCACCGGTCTCGAAGCCGGGGCCGACGACTACATCGTCAAGCCCTTCGACCCCCAGGAGCTGATGTTCCGGGTCCGGTCCGGGGAGCGGGTGGTGCGCCTCGAGGAAGAACTGGCCCGGCGCAACGAACAGCTGGCCGAGCTGGCGATGGTCGACGAGCTGACCGGCATCCGCAATCGCCGCAGCTTCGACGAGAGCTACGCCAAGCTGCTGGCTCAGGCCAAACGCTACGGCCTGCAGCTGGGCCTGGCGATGATCGATATCGATCAGTTCAAGAGCTACAACGACACCTTCGGCCACGAGGCCGGCGACGACGTGCTGGCCACCGTGGCGTCGACCCTCAGCGCCAACCTGCGCACCGCGGATCTGGTCTTCCGTTACGGCGGCGAGGAATTCGTCTGTCTCTGGCCGATGACCGGAGTGCGCGGCGCCCGGGTCGTGGCCGAACGGCTGCGGCGAGCCGTGGAGTCGGTGGGCATCCCGCATCCCGGGAACCCGCCTCACGGCGTGGTCAGCATCAGCCTGGGCTACGCCTGCTACGACCGGGAAAGCGAGTGCGTCGGCGACGATCTACTGCGGCTGGCCGACGACGCGCTGTACCGCTGCAAGCGCAACGGTCGCAATCGCATCCTCGCGTCCAACGAGGAGATCGACGAGAACGAGGCGCCCGCCGAGGCGGTCTAGCCCCGGTAGGGCCTAGCCCCCGGCCTCAGGCGGTCCGCCCCGGGTACGCGGCCAGCGCCCGGGTGAAGATCTCCATCGAGCGGGCCATCGATTCCCGGTTCAGCACGTAGGCGATCCGCAGCTCGTTGCGACCGAGCCCTTCGGTGGCGTAGAACCCGTCCGCCGGCGCGATCATCACCGTCTCGCCGTCCACGTCGAAATCCCGAAGCAGGAACTCGGCGAACTTCTGGCTGTCGTCGACGGGAACCCGGGGGCAAAGGTAGAACGCCCCCTCGGGCTTGCGCATCAGCACGCCCGGCACGTCGGCCAGGGCGTCGACCACCACGTTGCGCCGGGCCTCGTATTCGGCGATGACCTCTCGCATGTAGCTCTCGGGGACGTCGTTGAGCCCGGCGGCGAGGTACTGCTCGAGGGTGGGGGGACAGAGCCGGGCCTGGCCGAACTTGAGCACGCTCTGCATCACCTCCCGGTTGCGGCAGACGATCCAGCCCACCCGTGCGCCGCACATCGAGACCCGCTTGGACAGGCTGTCGGTGACGATCACCCGGTCGGCGATCTCGTCGAACTCCAGCGCCGAGACATGGGACAGGCCGTCGTAGGTGAACTCGCGGTAGACCTCGTCGGAGACCAGGAACAGCCCGTGGCGCCGGCAGACCGAGACCACCCGCTGCAGCTCCTCGCGGCTGTAGACGGTGCCCGTCGGGTTGTTCGGCGAGCAGAGCACGATCGCCCGGGTACGTTCGCCGACCGCCGCCTCGATCTCCTCCTCCGAGGGGAGGTGGTAGCCGTCTTCCGCGTGGGTTTGCAGCGGCACGCTACGCACCCCGACCAGTCCGGCGAAGCCGTTGTAGTTGGTGTAGAACGGTTCGAAGACGATCACCTCGTCGCCGGGGTCGGCGATCGCGCCGAAGACGAACAGCAGCGCCTCGCTGCCGCCGGTGGTGACGAAGATCTCCTCGGTCTCCACCGGAAGGCCGATGCGCTGCTGGTAGACCCGGATCGCCTCGACGAACTCCGGCAGTCCCTGGGAGGGCCCGTACGCCAGATTGGGAGCGTCGAAGCGGGCCATGCGGCCGAGGATCGCCTCGGGGGTCGGAATATCCGGCTGGCCGATATTGAGCGGATAGACCGTCTTGCCCGCCTCCCGGGCGGCGTTGGCCAGAGGCGCGAGGCGCCGGATCGGCGAGGCAGGCATCGACCGGGCGCGCTGGGACAAGCGGGGCATCGTCATGGGTTCCTCCTGGAGGCAGGATTATCCGCTCGATGGACCGATCTTTCCAGCATTCTGCGGCGCTTGTGACGCTTTCCTGCGCCCTGCTAGACTTTCCCTCTTGCCCGTGGACCGGCGCGCCGACGAGAGTCTCGCCGGGCTGTCCGGGCCGCATTCGCGGGGTGACGGCCAGCGCCGGGCACCGGCCGCGAGGGGAGCGACGTGTTCCGACGAATCCTTGTGGCCAATCGTGGGGAAATCGCTCTGCGGGTGCTGCGCGCCTGCCGTGAGCTCGGGGTGGAGAGCGTCATCGTCTACTCCGAGGCGGACCGGGAGGCGCCCTGGCTCGAGCACGCCGACCAGCGGGTCTGCATCGGCCCCGCCCGCGCCGACCGCTCCTACCTCGACGCCGGGGCGATCCTGCAGGCCGCCGAGCAGGCCGATGCCCGGGCGATCCATCCCGGCTACGGGCTCCTCTCGGAGAACGCGGTCTTCGCCGCCCGCTGCGAGCAGCAGGGCATCACCT
>CAZBZH010000190.1:0-8004 GCA_964496265.1 uncultured Acidobacteriota bacterium
ATCTATGGCCATGCGGTCATTCATGAGCTCGATATTGGGATGATCGAGCACCCGACCGGTCAGCGTTTCGGTGATGGCTTTACCCGTAGCGTCGGCAACATGCAAAACCCGTCGTTGGCTGTGACCGCCTTCACGGGTTAGATGGTATTCGTTGGCGTCTCGATCAAACTCAACGCCAAGTTCGGCCAGGGTTGCGATGGCTGGTGGCGCTTCCTCGACGACCAATTTAACGATGTGGTGCTCGCTGCCGTCTTCCAGCAGCTCGACGCGGACGCCGGTGACCTGGCCGTCCTATTCGATCACCTCGCGCACGTTGGCCCGCTGGACCACGTCGACGCCGGATTCGGCCGCGTGGTCGAGCATCATCTTGTCGAAGTCGACCCGGTCGACCTGCCAGGTCTGGGCGCTCTCGTGATCGTCGAACTCGTCGAAGTAGAAGGGTGCCGAGGAATTGCCGTCGCCCGAGAAGAACTGGACGCTGTACTTGGTGGGGAAGGCGCTCTCGCGCATCTTATCCAGCACACCGACCCGCTTGAAGGTCCAGTAGGTGGCCGGCATCAGCGACTCCCCGATGCGGAACCGGGGGAACTTCTCCCGGTCGAGCAGCAGCACCCGGTGGTCCCCTTCCCGGGCCACGATGCTGGCCGCGGTGGAGCCGGCGGGGCCGCCGCCGATCACGATCACGTCGTAGCTGTCATGGGTAGGCTGCTGCATGATGCCTCTATCTCCGCCCCTCAGTTGACTGACCCGGCCCCTCTATAAACATAGCGTTTCGGCGCAAGCCGGGCCCCCGGAAAACCCCGCGGACCCGGCCGTGACCGTCTAGTTGCGCAGACCGGAGCGGTACTCGACGCCCAGGAAGGCCGTGGCGCCGGCCTGGGGGATCACCGAGGCGCCGCTCAGCGCCCGGGTCTCCCACTCCTCGTCCCCGATGTTCTTGACGTTGAGCTGGACCCGCCAGGGGCCGAGATCGACGTAGGCCATGGCATCGGCCACCAGGTAGTCGCCCAGTTCGAAGACGTTGTCCTCGGCGATGAACTGCTCGCCGACGTAGCGGGCGCCGCCGGCGATGCCGAAGTCGCCGAAGCGCTTGCTCAGCCACAGGCTGGCCTGATGCTCCGGCACCCAGGCCGGGCGGTTCCCGGACCGGTCGACGGGCATCTGGGTGAACAGATCGATCTCCGAGAAGCGGGTCAGGGTCGCGTCGGTGTAGGCGTAGGTGAACAGGGTGCGCACTCCACCCCAGGCCCGGGCCGCGATCTCAAGCTCGACCCCTTCGGACTCCTGGTCCCCCTGCTGCACGGTGAACCCGTTGTCGTCGGGGATGCCGATGTTCTGGCGCTCGATGTTGTAGACCGCCAGGTTGGCCCGGACCTTGCCGTCGGCGAAGGCGGTCTTGACGCCGAGCTCGGTGCCACGGCTCTCCTCGGGAGCCCGGTTCGGGTCGATCACCCGCGGCGAAGCGGGGGCGAAGGACTCGCTGCCGTTGGCGTAGATCGAGAAGCGCTCGGTCGGCGCGTAGACGATCCCGAGCATCGGGCTGACGTTGTCGTCGTCCCGCTCGAAGCCGTTGAGGGCGTCGTTGTAGTCGATCGAGTCGAAGCGGGCGCCGGCCAACACGTGGAACTTCTCGGAGAATTCCATGTTGTTGATCACGTAGGGCGCCAGCACGGTGGTCTCGGCGTCGCCGAACTGGAAGGGAAAGGCGCCGACGGGACCCTGGAAGGTCTCGACCGGGTTCAACAGATCGATGTTCGGAATGGCGAACGGGTTGGGCATCAGCGGGTTCTCACCCAACACCAGGTCGATGGAGAACTCGTCGTCGTAGCGCGCCACCTCGAAACCGGCCAGCAGGCGATGCCGCACCGGTCCGCTGTTGAGGTTCCAGACCGCCTCGAACTGGTTCCCGACGAAGCGCTGGGCGTCGTCGAGCTGGCTGAAGGCACGGTTGATCTCGAGCGCCCCGGTCATGAAGTCGGGGAACACGCCGACGAAGGTCGTGCCGTCGGAAACCCAGTCCAGGGTGCGGTAGTAGGTCTTGTTGCGAATCGTCAGCGTGTCGCTGACCGCCTTGGTGAAGTCGACCTGGAAGCGGAAGGCATCCTGGTCGGAGAAATCGAAGGGGGTGTTGTACGAGCGGGTCCGGGGCACCGCGGCCAGCTCGGTACCGACCACCGGGATACCGGCATCGGGCTCGAAGCGGGCGCTGACCGCCTCGAGGCTGATGTTGAAGCGGGTGTCCGCGTCGATCTGCCAGGCGAAGGTCGGGTTGATCGCCGACTGACGGCTGGCCTTGTCGTCACGGTAGCCCTCGGACTGGGTCACCAGACCGTTGAGCCGCAGGGAGAAGCGACCGTCGTCGCTGGACTCGTTCCAGTCGATGGCCATCTCGCTGGTGTCGAAGCTGCCGAAGGAGGCGCGGGCGTTGACGAAGTCCGACGGCACCGGCTGCTTGCGCACGATGTTGACCACACCCGAGAGGATGCCGGCCAGCGGGTTGCTGCCGTAGAGCACGCCGCTGGGGCCCTTGAGCACCTCGACCCCCTCGACGTTGTACATGTGGTAGTTCATCACCTCGGGCTCGGGCGCGCCGTCGGTCATCACCAGGGAGCCGTCCAGCGAGTTGAAGCCGCGGATGAAGAACAGGTTGAAGATGCCGGAGCTGCCCTGGGCGTTGACGCCGGCGACGTTGTACAGCGCCTCGTCCAGGTTGGTCGCCCGCTGCTCGCGCAGCACCGTCTCCGAAACCTTGCCCACGCTCGCGGGCGTCAGCCGCTCGGTCAGCGGCAGTTTGCTGGTAATCGTGCTCGAATCGGGCACATAGGGCACCTCGACCTGGATGTACTCGCTCCAGTCCTCGAGCTCGATCGGGCGCTCCTCGTCATCCGTCTCTTCCTCGGCCCAGACCGGAGCTCCCAGCAACAGCAAGAGGCCCATCGACAACAGCAAGATTTTCTTCACGATCCCGAATCCCCCTGGCATATCCGGCGCCCCCCGGACTGCCGTTCAAGTGTGCGATCCCGTATGGTCTCGTCGTTCGAGCCCCACCGGCCCGAGGTCCCATGCCCCGCGCATCCCGGGGCGCCCATGAACAAATATCTAGGTGTAGCGAGCGTTCTGATGCGCCTCGGCATAGAACGCAGGCAGGAGTTGATCGACTCGCAGCAAGCCGGTGCGGGTCAGTCGAATCTCATCCCCTTCGATCTCGAGCATCCCGTCGGCCTTCAACTTGTCGAAGGCACCGGCGAAGGTCTCGAGGATCGAGACCCCGAACTTCTGCTGGAAAGGTGCCGCGCTGATCCGGCCGAGCTTGAGTTGCAGGATCAGCTCCCGGGTCAAACGCTCGCTCTCGCTGGTCTCGTAGGCGCGGTCGACCGCCGCCTCCCCCGCCTCGATGCGGCGCAGGTACTCATCCCAGCGGGAGATGTTCTGGTAGTGCACGCCGTTCATGTGGCCGAAGGAGGAGACCCCCAGCGGCAACAGATCGCAGCCCTGCCAGACCGAGTTGCGATAGACGAAGCGGCCGTTGCCCCCCTTCTTGACCATGGTGTAGGCGCTGGAGAGTTCGTAACCCGCCTGCTCCAGCCGACGGAAGGCCTCGTCGTGCCAGCGCCGCTTGGTCTGCCAGTCCGCAATGTGCGGCCCGCCCCCCTCGAGCTTCTGCTTCGAGTAGACGGTGTTGAAGGGCAGCTCCATCTGGTAGATCGTCACGCTGTCGGGAGAGGCCTCGATGGTGCGCTCCACCGCCCGGGCCCAGGTGGCGTCTGTGTCGCCGACCATGCCGGCGATCAGGTCCAGGTTCCACTGTTCGAACCCGGCGGCACGCACCCAGGGGATGACCCGGTCGATCTCCTTGGAGACGTGGGCGCGGCCGTTCTCCCGCAGGATCTCGTCGTCGAAGTGTTCGACGCCGAGGCTCAGACGGGTCACGCCGACCTCGCGGATCGTGGCCAGCTTGGGCTCGGTCAACGTACCGGGCTCCGCCTCGAAGGCGACCTCCTCGATACCGTCCCAGGGGATCGCGCGGCGCACCCGGTCGACCAGCATGCGTAGATGCTTGGTGCTGAGGTAGGACGGCGTCCCGCCGCCGAAGTAGACGAACTTGACCGGGCGGCCGGCCACGGCGGGCAGTTTGGCCGCCCGCTCGGCCTCGGCGGCCACCGCCTCGACGTAGCGTTCGATCTCCGACGAGTTCTTGTCGGTGTAGACCTTGAAGTAGCAGAACTTGCAGCGCCGGCGGCAGAACGGGATATGCAGATAGAGCCCCAGCGGCGTATCCGGCCGGGGCGGCTGCTGCAGCGCGTCCAGGGCTCCCTGGGCGCGCTCCTCGCTCCAGAACGAGTAGGGCGGATAGTTCGAGACGAAGACGCTGCCGACCTCGGTCTCGACGTGGCTTGTGCCGACGGAGGTTGCCGGCTCGCTGCGTTCACTCATGGTCGCTTCCCCTGCCTCACCGGATCACTTGCCGCCGAAACAGTAGAGTTGCCCGTCGGCGGTGCCGATCACCATGCGGCCGTCGGCGATCGCAGGCGACGCCAGGATCTGGGAGCCCGCCTCGAAGGACCAGGCGGATTTGCCGGTCTTCAGATCGAGGGCATGGATGTCGCCGTTGAGCACGGCGATGAAGGCGCGATCCCCGGCGATCACCGGCGACGCGTCGACCCGGGTACCCGCGTTGAAGGCCCAGCGTTCCTCGCCGGTTTCGGTATCCAGCCCGTGGACCAGCTTGTTGCGGCCACCGAGCACGACCAGCTCGCCGGACACCGCCGCCGAGGAGATGTAGGGGAACTTGCGCTGGGGGTGCTCGTAGGTCCAGAGCACCTTGCGCCCCTTCATATCGATGCCCAGCACCTGGTTGCCGAAGGTGCCGACGTAGGCCCGATCGCCGACGATGGCGGGGCTGGCCCCGACGTAGTCTTCCAGCGAGATCTCGGCCGCGGCCTTTCCGGTCTTGATATCGACCACCCGCATCAGGCCGTCGCAGCCGGCGGAGATGGCGAAGTTCTTGTAGACCCCCGGAGAACCGTAGACGTAGTTGTCGGTCTCGATCTTCCAGTAGAGCTTGCCGTCGGCGGCGCCCAGGCAGTAGACCGAGCTGTCGTGGGAACCGAACAGCACCCGGTCTTCGTGGAAGTTGGGCGAGGAGATGATCTCGGCACCGGTCTCGAAGGTCCAGACGACGCTGCCGTCCTTGGCCCGGATCGCGTGGAACACCCCGTCGCCGTCACCGAAGTAGACGATGCCGTCGCGCACCGCCGGAGAGGACTTCACCTCGGTGCCGGCCTGATAGCTCCAGACCTCTTCGCCGCTGGCCAGGGACAGGGCGTACAGCTTGCCGTCCATCCCACCGACGAACACCCTGCCGTCGACGATGGCCGCGGTGGACTCGATGCCGTCGGGAACCTCGAACAGCCACAGCGGCTCGGGCGACTCGGGCAACTCGCTTCCGGCAACCCCGGTCAGCTGGGCGTTGCCCCGGAACATCGGCCAGTCGTCGGCCGCCACCGGCGCCCACGCGGCCAGCGCGGCGATCGACAGGATCGCCCAGGCGCTAGTAACTCGCTTCATACAGTCCTCGCAGCTCGGTTTCGGTGACCGGTCGCGGATTGAAACCGGCGGTCCACTGGCGGGCCGCCTCGTCGGGCAGATCGGCGAGGCTGTGCCCCGGGATGGCGCAAACCCGCAGCCGCGCCGGCAAACCGGCCAGGCTGCGCAGTTCGATCACCCGGTCGACCAGGGAGACGCCGCGGCGGTCCGCCGGCGAACCGCGGTGAAGATCCTCGTAGAGCGCCGACACCTCGACGCTGTTGAACCGGACCGTCGCCGGAAGCATCAGCCCGACCGCCGCCCCGTGAACCACGTCGAAGCGAGCGGTCAGCGGGTTGGCGCAGGCGTGGGCGGCGCCGAGCATCGAGTGTTCGATGGCGGCCCCGGCAAGATGCGCTCCGATGAGCATCGCTCCCCGCTGGTCCGTATCGGCGCTGCCGTCGAGCACGCTGGCGAAGTGTGCGTCGAGACGCTGCCACGCTTCCCGGGCAAAGGCCTGGGCCACCGGGTTGCGGGTGCGGGTGACGTAGCTCTCGACGGCGTGGGACACCGCGTCCATCCCGGTCATGGCGATCACGTCCCGCGGCGCGCTGGCGGTCAGCTCCGGATCGAGTACCACCATGCGGAAGCGGGCCCGGGGGTCGCCGCAGGCCATCTTCGCGTGGGTCTCGGGATGGGTGATCAGGGCGAAGCACTGCGCCTCGCTGCCGGTGCCGGCGGTGGTCGGGATACCGACCGAGGGCAGCCTCGGCTGCGTGGCCTGGCCGTAGCCCCAGTAGTCCTCCATCCGCCCACCCTGGGTCAGGATGAAGTTGGCGCCCTTGGCGCAGTCCATCACGCTGCCGCCGCCGAGAGCGATGATGCCGTCGATGCCGGCATCGCGGCCCGCCTGGGCCGCGTGCTCCACGTGCTCGCTGGTCGGATTGGGCTGCACCCCGTCGTAGTCGACCCAGGCGACCCGCTCGGCGGACAACGCCTTGCGGGCGCGCTCGACATGTCCGGCGGCGCAGACTCCGTCGTCGCTGACCAGCAGCACCTTGCGCAGGCCCAACTCCGCAACGAGCTCACCCAGGCGCTCCAGGGCTCCCGCCCCGTAAAGCACCCGGGTCCCGTTCAGCTGGGTATCCCAGCGTGCGGCGTCGAGCTCGCTCTTGCGGTCGATCAAGGGCTCTCCGGCGTCGGTCAGGCCGGCACCGCGTTCTGGAACGCGCGCTGGCGGTAGAGGTGCTCGAACAGGTTGCCTTCGTGCGGTTGATCCCAGGAGATGCGGCTGGTCGGCACTTCCGCCAGGTTCAGTCGGTCGATGTTGCGCGCCTGCATCAGTTCCTGCTGGAACGCGCGATCCCCGGTCAGCGCCGTGACCACCAACGTCTCCCGGATACCCTCGATCAGTTCGTCCTGGGGTACCTGGGCCACGGTGGCGAAGGGGAACAGCAGTTCGGTCTCCGCCATCGGGTGGGTCGGGTCTTCGAGCCAGATCACCGTCGGCAACAGGAAGGTGCAGCCACCGACCTCGGCGACGCGGCCCTCGGGACGCAGCTTGGCGGTCAGGTCGACGGCCCCGGGAATCTGCAGCTGGGTGTCGACGAACTCGGAGATGCGGTGCGCCACTTCAGGCACCGGGAACGCGGCGAGGCGCGCCTCCGGATCGTCCAGATCCCGGGCGGGAATCGCCGCCAGCCGTTCGGCCAGCGCCTCGGCCAGCTCACGGCCGTGGCTCGGCATCCAGATGCCCGACGCGTTGAGGCAGGCCCGGCCGCCGTTTTCGGCCACCGAGATCGAAACCAGATCCAGATGCTCCCGCCAGTGCGGCGCACGGTCGGCACCGAAGACCACCTTGCTCCAGCCCGGCCCGTGAATCTGGACCCGGGGATCGTCGACCCAGGAGGCCACCGTGCCCTTGTCGCCGAAGATCATCGAACGGTCGGTGCCGAGCAGGATCTGCGAGGCGCCGTTGTGGTCGGTGGGGTAGAAGCCGAAAGCCTCGGCAGGCAGACCCGCCGCGACCAGCGCCTGGCCGATACGGAACGGCGACCAGGGCTCGAGACCGCCGGGCTTGATCACCAGCGGCACCTTCATCGCCAGCGCCGGGATCCACAGCGAGTGCACCCCCGGCGAGTTGCTGGGAAGCACCGCACCGAGCGAGTCGGCCTCACGGATGTAGCTCAGCAGGCGGTCGTCCTGATCGACGAAGCCGCGGTCGAGGACATCGACGTCGACGCCGCGAGTCAGGCCTCCCAGCACCCGCTCCATGTTCTGCATCACGAAGCGGATCTTTTCGGCGTTGATCCGGCAGAGCGCCAGGGGCATGCCGGTGGTCGACGAGAGCTGCCTGAGATAGTCGTCGTAGCTCTGGGTCGTCCCGGCCACCGGGTCGATCGGCAGATCCGCTTCCCCGAACAGGGTCGCCGCCTTGCGGCAGATTTCGAGGATCTCCCGCACCGGGATCTCCTGGAG
>CAZBZH010000191.1:0-7989 GCA_964496265.1 uncultured Acidobacteriota bacterium
CCTGCGCAACCTGGCCGCCGAGACCCTCGACGCCAAGGGGGCGCTGCTGCCCTCGCGGGTCGCCTACATGACCTCCCCGTCTTCGAGTCAGACCTTCAACGGGGATGACGAGTTCGTCGGCAGCACGGCGCCGGGCGGCGCCACCATCGCTTACTACCTGAAGAAGCGGCACATGTTCGGCGACCTCAAGATCGAGATCTACGACCCCGAGGGCAACTGGATCACCACGCTCCCGACGACCAAACGTCGGGGACTCAACCGGGTCTCCTGGTCGATGCGCGGCCGGGCGCCCAAGATCCCGCCCTCGGCCAGCCTGGTCCCGCAGTTCTTCTCCTTCCTCGGCCCGCAGGTTCCCGCGGGGACCTACAAGGTCAAACTGATCCGGGGCAAGGAGAGTTACGAGATGCCGCTGCGGGTGGAGCCCCATCCGGACCTGGGCCACAGCGCCGCGGACCTGGCCGCGCAGGACCAGGCGGCCGGCATGCTCTACGCGCTGGTGGAGCGGCTGACCTTTCTGGTCGATCGCCTGATCGACATTCGCGATCAGGCCCAGGCTCACCGGGACAGCCTCGGTGAGATGGACAAGCTCGGCGGGCGCCTCGACGAGCTGATCGAAGCCCTCGAAGAGGAACGAGCCGGACTGGTCGCCACCCGCAAGGGCGGCTTCATCGCCGGCGAGGAGCAGCTCCGCGAGAAGCTGACCTCGCTGTACGGCAGCATCAACGGCTTCGAGGGCAAGCCCTCGATATCCCACCTGGACTACGCCGGCGTGCTCCAGGAGGAGGTTGCTGCCGCCGAAACCCGCTTTGCGTCGCTACTCGGCGATCGCCTCCCGGCGATCAACAGCCAGCTCGAGCGCAAGAAACTCTCGAAGCTGGTCGAGAAGAGCCGCGAGGACTGGGAAGCGGAACAACGCCGCTAGCTGAACGGGGCTCGGTCCTTCGACGGGCCGGGCCCCTTTTTCCTGCCTCCGATTGCGCGCTTCCCTTCCTTTCCGCGCATGACTCCCCGAATGGCGACCTCGGATCCAGCGCACCCGGCACTGCCCGACGCCGTACATTGAAGCCAACGCTGTCGGCTCCACGGCCGACCGCCCGGTTCGGGAGGTGAGCATGCGCGCGAGATCGATCGAAACCACGGCCTTTCTGCTGCTGGCCGGATTGTTCCTGACCCCGGCCGCTCAGGCCATCGACGTGGACCTGGTCGCCATCACCGCCGGCGCCAACCGGGAGGACGGCGTGCTGATGGACTATTTCCTGAGCTTCAGCCTGGAAGGTTCCGATCTCACCGATGTCCGGGTGTTCCGGCCGGGCAATCCACCGATCCCGATCTGCCTACTGGTGGACGAAGGGGACGGCGCCTGGAACTGCGATCTGCCCGGCTTCACCAGCCTGAACGACATCTGCGTCAACGTGGGGTTCGGTGACTTTCTGTTCGAGCTGACCGCCGCGGTGGGGAGCGACGACACGCTGACGGTCTTCTTCGATCCGGGCTGTACCGACCCGTTCTCCGGCTTCCCGGCGATCACCGCGCCGACTTCCGGAGGCACGGTCTCGACCGAACCGGGACCGGCGGACTTCTGCTGGACCTGCAGCGCGCCGGGGGCTTGCGGCAACGGCGACACGGCGGCCTCGCTGTTCAACGACGACAGCGACCTGGCGGTGGAGTTGTTGCGCGGGGTGGCGCTTCCCGCTTGCTGGGACCCGGGCGTCTGTCTGCCGCCGGGGCCGGACAACGAGTTCGAGGTCTCGGCCCTCGAGGTCTACGCCGACTTCGAGACCGCGTTCACCGACCTGGGGGACGATCTGATCTACCTGTCCGCCTACGAGAGCCAGAACCGCACGCCGTTCACCGTCAGCGGCGCGGTTCCGACGAGCCCACCGGCGGTCCCGGCCGGCACCGGATCTTCTCAGGCAACGCAGGTGGCGAAGCTCGACGCCGGCGGAAACACCCTGGAGTTGATCTGGGATATCGAGAGCTGCTGCGGCATCGGCGACCACCATCTGGTCCACGGTAGCGGCAGCGATCTTCCCGGATCGCTCGGCGCGCCCTTCTCGGTCGGCGGGAGCGTCTGCACCCTGGGCGCGGGGGACAGCTTCACCTGGAGCGGGGTTCCCGCGCCGGCAGCGGGAGAGTTTCTGTGGTGGATCATCCTGGGGAGCGACGGCGCCGGCACCGAGGGCTCCTGGGGTGAGGACAGCGCCGGCAACGAGCGGCTCGGACCGGGCCTCGGCGGTGTCTCCGGCGCCTGCGGCATGAGCCTGCGGGATGTGAGCAACGCCTGCGGCCGCTGACGACCGGCGCACTTCCCGAGCGGTCCCGACCGCCGATTCGGCGGCCGGGGCCGGCAAGGGATCATTCGCAGCGCACTAGAACGAGACGTCCCACTGGAAGCGGACCCGGTCGTCGGACACATCCTGCCCGAGTACCGAGTCATCCAGGGTCAGGTGCGAGTAGTCCAGGGTCAGCTTGTTCCGGTGGCCGGCGAAGAACCAGTTGGTGCCGAAGGTGAACTCTTCGCGCTTGTTCTCCTGGGAGCGGTCGAGCACATTGGGCTCCTCAACCTTGGCGTAGCGGATGGCGAGTTCCAGCGGCTCGGGGAAACCTTCGAAGGCTTCGTGGAAGAAGTAACCGGCCTGGGCGTAGCCACCGGTCAACTCCGACCGCGTGCCCTGGACCCGGTCCTCGATCCGCTTGCGGTGGTACTCCTGCTGGAAGGAGAAGCCGTTGGACTTGTAGGCCAGTTCCTGCACGACCTGATCGATGTCGAACTGGCCGACCTCGGCACTCCCCGGGCTCTCGAACCCGTCGAGGTTACCGCAACCCGAGGAGGACCAGCGGGTGCAGCTTCCGCGGTTCTTGGCCGCACCGATGGCGAAGCTGCCGGCGGCCTTCTCGGTGCGTTCGACGTCGGTCTGCTTCCAGGCCAGATCGCGGCCCAGGAAGTTCCACTGAACACGGCCCATGGTCAGCAGGTTCTCGTCGTTGTTCCGGACGCCACGACCCTCGCCGGTGAACACGCCGGCCCAGTAGCGCAGATCGCCGGGGGTGTCCTTGAACAGGTGCCCCTTCAACTGCACGCCGACCTGACGGTCGATGGTGAACACGCGGTTCGCGATCGAACGTTCGACGAACTGCTGCTTTCCGGAGGAGTCGACACGCTCGCGGTTGAGGTCGATTTTCCATTGTCCGACCCGGATCGTCGCGGTGCGGAACTTGGCCACGTCGATCCGCCAGTCGATCACCCGGGCGCTGGACGAAGCGCTGCTGTCGTCGACGTCGCGACTGGGCTGCAGGTCGACCTCGAAGTAGTACTTGATCCACGGCTTGAAACCGTGGCCGCCGATCTTCATGCGCACTCGCCGCGCTTCGAAGGTCGATTCTTCCTGGCTCTGGAAGGCGGAAACCTGTCTTGGATCTCCGCTGGTAGGGTTGGTGAAGCGGAGCTGGGCGCGCCACTGCAGGTTGGTCTGGAATCTTCCATCCTGAGACTCGAGACGGAACCCCTTGCTGCCGTAGCTGACCTTTACCGGGGAGTTCTTCGCCAACTTCTTGGCGACCTCTTCGGCGATGCGATCGACATCGACCTCATCTTCACCGGCCGCACCGGCGCCCTGTTTCGATCCCGAGTCCTCGGCGACCACGGCGTCTTCCGCCGGAGCTTCCTCGGCGGCGACAAACGGCACCATCAGGGCGAGGGCCAACAACAGCCCCCAGCGACCCAGAGTAGACATGAAGCGACAGCAGGCCATCCTTCCTCCTCGCGAACTTCCTGTGTTCGTGGTTCCCACATTCGATCGCGCTGCCCGCACTCGCGGAACTGCGATCCGTTCGGGCACGAGATCCCTCCCCGCGGCCCTCGAAGCGCAGTGACGATATCAGAGGCGTCGTCACAAGACTGTTATCAAGCTGTAAGATTAATGACACCTTATTTTCGCCTTTCCAGGCGCACCCCGACGACTGACCAGAACGCCCCTAATCGACGATTCAAGAGGTTCTGTGGGGTTTTAGCGACCTTCGACGCAGGAGGGTCCGAGGCAAAAATCCGCGACCGCGACATACACCCTACGGGGAGTTAACGCGGACCTAACTTGAGCGGTTCTCGATCTCCGCCAGCGCCGCCTTGCGCGCCTTGCCGATGTAGTCGCGGCCCTTCATCGCCGACACCGTGACCATGCCGCCGAGCAGGGCACCGCCGACCCCGCAGGTCACGATGTCCTGGCCGGTCAGGTACAGGTTCTTGATCGGCGTGCGGGGCTGCAGGAAGCGCTGCTCGAAGCGGTTGGGATCGTGGGACAGCCCGTAGATTTCGCCCAGCTCGTAGTTGACGAAGTCCCGGGTGGAAAGCGGCGTCGACAGTTCGTAGTGATCGACCTTGCCCCGCAGCTGCGGCTCGTAGCGATAGAGCACCTCGAGCAGGCGCTGACTGATCTGCTCCTTGAACGCCTCGTAATCCTCACCCCGCTTCTTCCAGCGGCTGTCCTTCCAGCGATCGAACCATTCGTAGGGCGCCAGGGTGATGATGTCGACGGTGGCGCGGCCGGGATAGCGCTCCTCCCACTGGGGATCCTTGGCCGAGGGAAACGAGATGTAGACCACGGGAAAGTCGGCATTCACGTCGGCGACGAAGGCGTCGACATTGTGGTCATGGTTGTAGCTGCCGTCGGGATAGATCCAGTAGTTGGTCTTGTTCAGGCCGAGATCCGCCGTGGACTCCTTGAACCCGAGATAGAGCCCCATGTGGGCCACCGAAGGCTGCACCGCGTCGAGTTGCTGGGGTAGCCCGAGAGAGCGGCCGGCTTCTTCAGGCACCAGCTTGCGGTAGGTGTTGACCACCCCGGCGCTGCTGATGATGCTCCGAGCCCGCAGCTCCCGGCCGTCGGCCATGCGCACGCCGACCGCAGCCCCCTGCTCCAGGATCACCGATTCGACCGGCGCGTTGGTCAGCACCAGGCCGCCGGCGTCGGCGATGGTCTCAGCGACCGTCTCGGCAATCCGCGACGAACCGCCCACCGGGAACGCACCGCCGTGGAGGTAGTGGTTGGACACCAGCGCGTGCATGGCGAAGCTGCTGCGGGAGGGCGGAAGACCGTAGTCTCCGTACTGAGCGGTCAGCACGCCGATCAGCTTCTCGTTCTGGGTCAGCTCTTCCAGCACCTCCCGGGTCGTCCGCCCGGCGAACTCCAGATACTTCTTGCGCATGCGGCCGCCGGCGACCCAGGAGACCGCCTTGGGCACCGCCTTCTCGGCGAAGAAGGTGCGGCTGGCCTCGTTGGCCTGCTTGACCAGCTCGACGTAGCGATCGATCGCCTGCCGGTCGGCCGGATCGGGGAAGCGTTCCTTGAGGCTGGCCTTGAAGTTCTCGGTCCCCTTGCGGAAGTCGAAGTGTTCGTCGCCGAACCAGACCCGGTCGTAGACCTCCCCCATATCGGCCCACTCGAGCTTCCCCCGGCTGAGGTAGTGGAACAGGGTGTAGAGCAACGCCCTGGGGTGGTTGACGCCACCGATGTAGTGGATGCCCACATCCCACTCGTAGCCGCTGCGCTTGAACACGTGGGTGAACCCGCCGGCGGTGTAGTGCTTCTCCAGCACCAAGACCTTCTCGCCGTCCCGGGCCAGCAGCGCCGCGCAGGTCAGCCCGCCCATGCCCGAGCCGATCACGATGGCGTCGAACCGTTCCTCGGGGTCGAGCTTGTGTTGTTTGTAGGATCGAATGCCTTCGCTGCGTGCCACGCCACTCCCCTTTTCGCGGGTCGATGAACCCCGAGCCTACCAGGGTCGCCGCCTGACGTGGAACTGACGTTCCGGTTTCGGCTTCCCGGCAAGCCGCCCGACGTATATTCCGGCCACCGTTTCGGCGCCCGCGACCAGGCGACGAAACACTCTTCGGGGGAAGCGGCGGCCGGCGGCCGACCGCTCGCGACACGGTAGCTCTATGTTCGAGATTCTGGGACAGCTCGTGGTGATCGTGCTGGCCGGCGACCTGATCGCCGGTTTTTTCCACTGGCTCGAGGACACCTACTGCATGCGGGGCTACCTGTTCGCCGTCTGCGACCGCAACATCGAGCATCACCGGTCGCCGACCCATATGGGCCGGAAACACTCCTTCCTCGAGCGGAACAAATCGACCGCCGCGCTGTTCGTGATCGGCATCCTCTTGCTCTGGGCGCTGGATCTGCTGGTCTGGCAGGCGATCGCAACGGTGTTCGTCGCCTCCTGCGGCAATGAGATCCACTACATCAACCACCGCCGGCTGGACGAGCTCAATCCGCTGCAGCGCTTCCTCGCCGACAGCGGATTGATCCAGTCCCGGGTGCAGCACAACCGCCACCACCGGGCTCCCTACGACCGGCTCTACTGCGTGATCGTCTCGTTCAACAACGAGGTCCTGGAGCGCATCCGCTTCTGGCGCGGTCTGGAGGCGGCGATACGCATCGCCTCCTTCGGGCAGGTCGTGCCCCAGCGGGGCAAGGCGACCCGCAACGGGTTCTAGCGGGCGGGGTCCGGGAACTCAGGCGGCGCGCAGCGCCTGACGCCGGGCCGGTGCGTTGCCTCGGCGGAGGACGACGCCGAGCCAGAGCAGGCCCAGCAGCACGCCGCCGAGGGAGATCCACTGGGAGGTCGAAAGCCCCAACCACCAGGCGCCGCGGTAGTCGGCGCGCAGCACCTCGATACCGAAGCGGGAAATCCCGCCCACCACCCAGAACAGCCCGGCGGCGACTCCGGCGTACCGGCTGCGGTGGATGGCCCAGAGGCAGACCAGGAACACCAGCGTGCCCTGGGCGATCAGCAGCCACTGGGTCGGGTGCAGCGCGACACCCAGCGGCGTGCCGGCGATGGTGTGAGCCAGCTCCTCGGTGAAGACCATGCCCCAGCCCCAGTCGGTGTGCCCGCCGTAGCAGCAGCCGGTCATCAGGCAGCCGACCCGGCCGATGGCCATGCCCAAGGCCCCGCCGACGAAGCCGGCGTCGACGAACTGGGAGCGGGTCAGCCCGAACTCCCTGCCGGCCCGGCGCATCAGCCAGAAGCTGCCGATCAACGCACCGACCGCGCCACCGAGCACCACCCGGCCGGCGGTCATGAACTGAACCCAGCTGACGCTGCCGGCGGCGAAACGCTCCCACTCGACCACCACGTAGGTGATCCGCGCTCCGATCTCCCCGGAGATCGCCACGCCGAAACCGAGATCCACCATGCGGTTGAACGGGGCGCCGTGACGCCGCATCAGGTAGGCGAACATGCCGATCGCCGCGAGGAATGCGAGCAGCAGGATCGTTCCGTAGGTCGGCACGGGGATCCCCCCGACTTCGAACAGCACAGGGTGCATGGAAGCTCCGTCGCGTCCGTGAAGGGGCCACTCTCGCGTGGTCGCTCGCGAGAGTGGCGGCGCGCGCGTTCGGTGCGCCACGTCGTGAAGAGTCTACGGCGGAGATTTTGCCGGGAGTACGAAAGCAACCGGTCGACTACCGGCCAGCTTCGTCGGGCGGCAGAGCGCCGCGGCTATTCGTCGTCGGAGAGTCGAGCGCCGCAACGGGCGCAGCCCGGCGGTCTCCCGCCGCCTCTGCGCCAGAGGAGAAGGAACCCGCAACCGGGGCAACGAGAGAACCAGAAGAACACGCCGAAGGATGCGAGGACCAAAAACATGCAAGCAGGTCCGACGAACTTGCCGAAAACTTCCAACTTCGGCCCGAAGAATGACGACACGGCCAAGCCGATCCAGCTCAGGACGAGCATCGATTGCGCAGCCCTGATGAACTGCATCGATCGGTCGAACTCCGCCCTCAGATCCTTGGGCGCCTCGGGCTCCGGGTCGTGGGGCTCGGCCAACTCGAGGATGGGTTCCGCTGTCGCGACTTCCGGTTCGCTCTCGACGGAAGGCCGCTCACGGCCCTCGCCGGCCAACCAGGCGCGCTTGGCCTCGTACTGCTCTCTCGTCAGTTCGCCTTGCTCCACGGTCTCGGCGGTTTCCAGTTCGGTTCGATCCCACGG
>CAZBZH010000192.1:0-7862 GCA_964496265.1 uncultured Acidobacteriota bacterium
ACACCCCGTCCGAGGACACCCAGACCGCGACGCCGAACGGCGGCGAGGCGCCCGCCTACGTCGACCCGGGAAGCGATTCCTGAGCGGAGCCCGTCCTCTAGAGAGAAACGCCGTGGCCGGAAACGCATCGGACAAGCAGCCCCAGGGGCGATACTACATCGAAACCTGGGGCTGCCAGATGAACGTCCACGACTCGGAGAAGCTGGCCGGCTCCCTCCACGCCGAAGGCTACACGAAAGCCGAGTCCGCCGAAGACGCGGACGTCATTCTGCTGAACACCTGCTCGATTCGCGAGAAGGCGGCCGAGAAGATGTTCAGCGACCTGGGCCGTATCCGCGCCATCAAGAACCGCCGCCCGGAACTGCTGATCGGAGTCTGCGGCTGCGTGGCCCAGCAGGAGGGTGAGGCGATCTTCCGCCGCGCCCCCTACGTGGATTTCGTCATGGGGCCCCGGTCCACCGGCTCGCTGCCCGACACGGTGCGCCGCCTGCGCGGCGAGACCGTGCGCAAGCGGACCGTGGACACCGAGTACCGCCGGGACTCCATCGAGTTTCCCTTCGACCGCATCCGCCGCGAAGGGCCGCATCGCGCCAAGGCCTTCGTCACCATCATCGAGGGCTGCAACCACCGCTGCACCTACTGCATCGTGCCGACCACCCGGGGCCGTGAGGTCTACCGGCCGATGGACCAGGTGCTCGCCGAGGTTCGCTCGCTGGCCGAGCGGGGCACCTACGAGATCGAGTTCCTGGGCCAGACGGTCAACGCCTACCGGGATCCGGAGGGCAACACCCTCGCCGAACTGCTCCACGCGGCCTCCGAGGTCGAGGGCATCCGCCGCCTGCGCTTCACCACCTCGCACCCGGCCCAGATGACCGACGCGATCATGGAGGCCGTGGCCGCCTGCCGTCCGGTGGTTTGCCCGTATCTCCATCTTCCCGTGCAGTCGGGCAGCACCGAGGTGCTCAAGGCCATGCGCCGGGGCTACACCCGGGAGCGTTACCTGGAGAAGATCGCGGCGCTGCGAGCGAGGATCCCCGAGATCACCTTCGGCACCGACATCATCGTGGGCTTCCCCACCGAGACCGAGGAGGACTTCCAGCAGACCCTCTCGCTGTTGGAAGAGGTGGAGTACGACAGCTGCTACTCCTTCGCCTACTCGCCGCGGCCGGGCACGGCCTCCCTGGAGCTCGAGGACAACGTGCCCCAGGAAGAAAAGGCGGAACGCCTGGCGCGGCTGCAGGGGCTGCAGAAGTCCATCCAGGAGCGCCGTCAGCGCCGCTGGATCGGCCGGGAGGTCGAGGTGCTGGTCGAGGGCCCCTCGAAGACCAACGCCGATCGCTGGACCGGTAGGACCCCGGAGAACCGGGTCGTGATCTTCGACGGAGACACGGTGCCCGGGCGCCTGGAGCGACTCGAGATCGTCGAGAGCACGCCGTTCTCCCTGCGGGGGCGCCAGGTCTCGCCGGTTTCTTGACCCTTCCCCACCCACCCGTAATAATTGGCCCTCGTAGCGGAGCAACGACGCTCCGGCTGCGCGTCGAAGACACCCCGTAGCGCGAGGGGAGGGGACCCAGACCCATGTCGATTCGGATGAAGGTCAAGGGCTTGATGTTCGACCCGGTGTCGAACATGCCGATCATCGTGCTGCGCGATCAGGAAGGCGCCCAGGTCCTGCCTATCTGGATCGGAATCTTCGAGGCCAACGCCATCGCCCAGCAGTTGGAGAAGGTCGTGTCCCCGCGTCCGATGACCCACGACCTGCTGCGCAACACCATCGAGGAGCTGTCCGCCCAGGTCGAACGGATCGTGATCACCGATCTGCGGGACAACACCTTCTACGCCTCGATCCACCTGCGCCAGGGGGATGCCGAGGTGATCGTCGACGCGCGGCCCAGTGACGCCATGGCCCTGGCCCTCAGGGTCGACGCCCCGATCTTCGTCGAGCAGATCGTGCTGGATAAGTCCTCGGGGTCGGGAGGGGACGCGGTCTCCGCCGAAACCGAGCGCCTGCGCCGCTGGTTGGAGCAGGTCGACGCCGACGAACTCGGCAAGTACGAGATGTAGCTCCGAGTCGACCGCCCGCGCCGCTCTGCCTGCCGACACGACGCCAACTCGATTTCTTCCAGCGCCGCCGACATCCGCCTTGACACGTCGGCGGGGCCTGTCTACACTCGTCGCACGTACTCCCAACATCCTGGGGTTACGGACTCCCCGGTGCGCAGCATATGGCGGTCACCCCTCCAGAAATGCCCCGGGCCGCCACCCCTGACGAGGTCCACTCATGTCGATGATCATCGCCATCGCCAACCAGAAAGGGGGAGTCGGTAAGACGACGACCGCGATCAACCTGGCGGCCGGCCTGGCAAAGAAGAACCTCAAGACCCTGCTGATCGACATGGATCCGCAGGGGAACGCCACCCTGACCTACCTGGACGCCGAGCAGGTCGACATGTCGATCTACGATCTGCTGGTCGATCCTCAGGTCACCGCGGAGCAGGTGATTCGCACCTCCGAGCTGGCGGAACTGGACGTGATCGGCTCGCGCATCTCGCTGGCCAAGGCCGAGGCGAAGCTGATCTCCGAGTTCGACAGCCACTTCCGGCTCAAGGACAAGCTGGACGCCGTGCGCGATTTCTACGACTACGTGGTGATCGACACCCCGCCGGCTCTGGGCATCCTGACCGTCAACGCCCTGGTCGCGGCGACGCACCTGATCGTGCCGATCCAGTCCTCCTACTACGCCCTGGAGGGGACCGACGACCTGCTCGATACCTACGAGAAGATCAAGGCGCGTCCCAACCCGGATCTGGAGTTTCTCGGCGTCGTGGTGACCCTGCACGATCGCCGTACCGTACTGGCCCGGGACATCCGAGAGCAGATTCAGAAGGTCTTCGGCTCGAAGGTCTTCCGTACGACCATCAGCAAGAGCGTGCGGCTCGAAGAGAGCCCCGCCTACAAGCAGAGCATCTTCTCCTTCTCGCCCCGATCTTCGGGCGCGAGTGAGTACTACAGCCTTTCCGAGGAGGTGATTGGCCGTGTCTAAGCTACGAGGCCTTCCCCAGAAGAAAACCATGCGCCACGACAGCCACTTCGTCGAGGAGATCACCTCACAGCGGTCTCCCTCGATCGGGCGCATGATCGACATCGAGAGCATCGTCCCCAACCCGCAGCAGCCCCGGCAGCACTTCGGTGACCTGTCCGAGATGGTCAGCTCGATCAAGGAGAAGGGGATTCTCGAGCCGATCCTGGTGCGCAGCCACGAGGGCCGGTTCCAGATCATTGCCGGCGAGCGCCGCTACCAGTCGGCCAAGCTTGCCGGTCTGCACCAGGTGCCCTGCATCGAGGTCGATGTCGACAACCGGGGCATGCTCGAGATCTCGCTGATCGAGAACCTCCAGCGCAAGGACCTGACCCCGTTCGAAGAGGCTGCCGCGATCCAGCGCCTCAGCGATCAGTTCCGCTACACCCACGAGGAAATCGCCAAGAAACTGGGCAAGTCCCGCACGGTAATCACCGAGGCGCTGAGCCTCAACCGGCTGCCGACAGAGATCCAGGAGCGATGTCGGCAGGCCGACATCACCAGCAAATCGATGCTGCTCCAGATCGTGCGCCAGCCCACCGTGGAGCGCATGCACGCCCTGATCGACAAGATCGACTCCCAGGGGATCACCCGTGAGGAGGCCCGGCAGTACACCCGGGATTCGGGAACCCGGCCGCCGCGGCGCGCCCGGCACTACACCTACCGCTACAAGCCCGAGGACGAGGACTTCCGCTTCAGCCTGACCTTCCGCAAGCCCGAGGTTGAGAAGACCGAGTTGATCCACGCGCTGAAACGGGTCCTCGACCGGCTGGTCTCCGAGACCGAAGCCGAGGCCGCGGGCCCGGAAGACGTCGAAGCAGGGCAGTCCGACGCCTGACCCTCCGGCTTCATCGAAACAAACGAGCTCCATGGGGCCGCCTTCGGGCGGCCCTTTTTTGTTGCAGTTGATTGGCTCACTGAAGGGTAGTTCCGTCTGGGCAATCCAGCCCCGCATACCGCTGAGGACCGGCTCTCGAGACGGGGTTTGCCCCAGCGTTTGCCCCAGCGCCTCAGGCGAGACACCGGGGAAAGCGCCTTCGAACCTCTGCCGCGGTTGTTGCGTGGGTCCTCAAGGGCAACCTGCTGCTCGAACCGGTCAGCGACGGCCTGCGGATCCTCCGCGGACACTCAGGCGGCGACCGAGCTCCGACGAGCGGCTCGCCACCGGGATCAATGGGTTTGGTGGGTTTGGGGGGCTGCGTTGGTCCGGTGGGAAACGAAGAATCGATGAGTCGGCACTGGACGCGGATCCGCTCGGGCGCCAGGTGATCCTGACGAGTCAAGGTTAACGCTCCTCGTAGGAACCGCACGCGCTGCCAGTTCCGCGGAAGCCAAGGGTCAACTGCGCTGCGGCAGCGACGGCGTCATCACGAGTATTCACTGGTTCCAGCTCCGGCAGTTGGTAAGCATCCAGGGCTTCGACGATTCAGCCTGGGGAAATTACCCCACACCGAAGATCAGTGCGCGCTCCCGTCAGAGCGCCAAAGCAAAAGCGGACCGGGGAGCGGTCGTCACTCCTTGAGACAACGAGCACCGCAGAGCAGGCCGGCCGGCGAAGATTGAGCTGCGCACCCCAGGCGGAGAGAACCCGACGGCTCCCCTGAAACATCCTAAGGAATCAAGTCTAGTTTACATAACATACATTATCGGACGTAGCGTTTATCACTCCAGATCCGCCACACCACGTCGGGTTGGCCGACCGCCCTGTCGCTGACCCTCCGGTTCCTCGCGCCCTTCACAGACGGCTCCCAGGCGGCTCCCACCGATCCACCAGTCGGCTGCTTTTCCACCGCCACCACCCGGCGCAACTCACGGCGAGGATGCGCCGGCCCCGAGCTTGGGCCACGGAATGAAGCGCCGGTCGAGATCTGCTCGGGATCGGGATGGGGAACCTCCCAGCGCTTCAATACAGAGCGGCGCCTGGAATCGGCGAATCGCGGCGAGCAATCCCACAGGGACGCGAGCCGGAAGGGCAATCACCGCCGGGGCAACAGGACTCCCCTTCCTGGACCGATGCTTCCGGTCCCCACCCCACGGCGGCCGCGCAGCCCGGAGACGAGCCGCCCTCCGACCCGCCTTCCCCAAGCGCACCCGCCAGGTTGCACCTCGGGAGTTCCGCGAACCTACGGCGCCGGGGTTCCCGGGGCGTTAAACTAGCCCGGATGTTCTCGAGCTTCCGCTGGAACCGCTACGTCTGGTCCGAGCTGGCCGGCCCCACCGCGCTGGGGATGTTGCTCTGGAACTTCCTGCTGCTGATGAACGCGTTCTTCCTGGTCGCCGAAACGGCCCTGTCGAAGAACCTCGGGTGGGGCCTCACCACCAAGATGTTCGTCCTGCAGATCCCCAACATCCTGGTCATGACCATCCCGATGTCGGCGCTGTTCGCCACGATGATCGCGGTGGGCCGGATGTCGGCGGATCACGAGTGGGTCGCGCTCCAGGGTGCCGGCCACGGGCCGGGCAAGCTGATGCGCCCGGTGCTGGTCTACGGGCTGGCGGGTTCGCTGCTGTCGCTCTTCGTCTATTTCGTGGTGGTGCCCCAGGCCAACTACGCGGCCCGCAATATCCGCGGACAGATGATCTTCGCCTCCAACCTGGCCTCGGACCTCCGCCCGGGGGTGTTCTACGACCAGGTGCGCAACGTCGTGATGTTCGTCGACAACATCGGCAGCGGCGAAAGCAAGAAGCTCGAAGGGGTGATGGTGCATCTGCGCCGACAGGGCAGTTCCGGGGCCGAGCTGATCCTGGCCCGGAACGGGGACCTGGTTCCCCTGCCCGACGGTTCCGGCAAACTTGAACTGCACCTGCACGACGGCGTGCTCTACGCCTACGACGAACGGGACAGCGACGGCTATCAGATCGTCGACTTCGACCGGCAGATCCGGCAGCTCGACGCGGCGACCATGCTGACCCAGTTGCTGGAACCGGACCGCAACCGGGTCGTCACCGACATGAACGCCGGCGAACTGCTCGAGGAGCGGCGGGCGGCCTATTCCGAGACCCTGGGCAACAACCTGATGCGGGAGGCCCGGATCCGCACCGTCGAGATCGAACTGCACCGCCGGATCGCGCTGCCGATGGCCTCGCTGCTGTTCTGCATCCTGGCGGTGCCCCTGGGCATCATCCGGGCGCGCTCGGGCAAGGGCGCCGGCTTCGCCCTCAGCATCGTGGTGATCCTGGTCTACTACGTGGTCTTCACCGTGATGATCAAGCAGGCGACCACCGGCCGGATTCCCCCGTGGCTCGGCCCCTGGGCCGCCAGCTTCGTGATCATCCCCTGGGCCGCCTACGCCCACTGGAAGTTGCACCAGGCGGTCGGCGGCCGCAGCTGGACCGACCGGATTCGCGCCATTTTCGCCCGGCGTTCGCCCTCGACCCAGCCGGTCCCCTCGGCCGATGCCCAGCCTTCGGCTCCCCAGCCGGAGCCCGAGGCCGAGCTGGAGGTGGCCAGCGACCCGCTGGCGGCCATCGCCGGGACCCCGCGGCGGTTCTTCCGCCGGATGGACAGCTACGTCAGCCTGCAGTACCTGCGGATGACCGGCTTCTCGCTGGTGGTGGCCTACCTGATTACCGCCATCGTCGAGACCAAACGACTGGTCGACGGCGTGATGAAGAATGACCTGGGCTGGGACGTCCTGCTCAGCTATCTGGCCTACGCACTCCCCAGCATGCTCAACCTGGTGCTGCCGATCGCCTGCCTGATCGGCGGCATGGTGGCGATCACCGTGCTGACCCGCACCGGCGAGCTGACCGCGATCAAGTCCAGCGGGGTCTCGATGCGCCGGGTCACCCTGCCGGTGCTGTTCCTGACGCTACTCGTCTGTGGCGGCATGTTCCTGGTTCGGGACAAGGCGGAGCTGCCGATCAAGCTGCCCTGGTCGGAAGATCCGGTGACCGTCGGCTGGGCCATCGTCCCGACCACCAGCCGCAAGGCCGCGGAACTCAAGGACATGATCCTCGACCGCACCCCGATCTCCCGCATGACCGCGGGGGGCCGCTGGGCCTTCGGCACCGGAGGCTCCCGGCTCTACCACTACCGGCTGTTCGATCCGGGCAAGCGGATCTTCCAGGGACTGAGCGTGTTCGAACTGGACCGCACGGGGAGCCGGCCGCGAATCCTGGAACACCACCAGAGCGATACCGCCCAGTACGTCCCGGACCTGGCCGCCGCGGTGGGTGGAGAGACCTCCAGCTGGAAGCTCCAGGGGGGCTGGTTTCGCACCTTCCCCGACCAGGGAGTCGGGATCAACGAGGCCAACCCGGACCGCACCCTGGAACTGGACGCCCCGGCCAACTTCGAACGGAGCGAGAGCCGCAGCATGGGCGGCAGCGGCGACCTCGACGAACACCTGACCCTGGCCGAGCTCCAGGAGCAGATCGGGGCCCTCGAAACCAACGGCTACGACACCACCCGCCTGCAGGTCGCCTACTTCGGCAAGTTCGCCCAGCCACTCACGCCCTTCGTGATGGTGCTGCTGGGACTTCCCTTCGCCTTCCGGGTCGGCCGGCGAGGTTCACTCTACGGACTCGGGGTCGCGATCCTGCTGGTCATCGTCTACTGGGCGACCTTCGCCATCTTCAACGCCCTGGGGCTCGAGACCCTGCTGCCTCCCCTGCTGGCGGCCCTGGCGCCCAACATCCTGTTCGGGCTGATCGGGATCTACCTGCTGCTCTACGTCCCGAGCTAGGTCGCGGACAGCGCTCCCACTGCCGCGGCGTCGCGGCGTCCGGATTCCGTAGAAGCCGGCCCGCGCGGCCCGGCCTGAGTCGCCGCGACTTGCCT
>CAZBZH010000193.1:0-7851 GCA_964496265.1 uncultured Acidobacteriota bacterium
TGGATGACCTCCTGGTTCCGCGCCGCGGTAGCCCTCGCCATCCTCGGCGCAGCCTTCTTCGTTCACCGGCGACGCACCTCGGTGCTGAAGCGGCGCAACTTCGAGCTGTCGCGGCTCAAGGACCAGCGGGAGCGGGCGGTCGCCGAGGCGGAAGCGGGCTACGCGCGGCTGCGCCGCCTGACCCGCCGGCTCGAGATGGCCAAGGAGGACGAGCGCAAGCGGATCGCCCGGGAACTCCACGATGAGATGGGGCAAGGGCTGACCGCCGCCAAGATCAATCTCGAGCTACTGCAGCGGGACCCCGGGGGCGGCGAGGCGGCCGTGCGCCTGCAAGACACCGTGCACCTGATGGACGAGATGATCCGTCACGTGCGCACGCTGTCCCTCGACCTCCGGCCTCCGCTGTTCGACGAGCTCGGACTGGAAGCCGCCCTGCGCAGCTTCCTCGAGGGGCAGTCCCAGCGCAGCGGCCTGGATGTGCGCTCGGAGATCGAGGGCAACCTCCACGAACTGGACCCGGCCACGGCGATTACCCTGTTCCGGGTGGTGCAGGAAGGCCTGACCAACATCGTGCGTCACGCCGAGGCCGAAACGGTCACGGTAAGCCTGAACCGCAAGAACGGCAGCGTTCGCACCAGCATCCGCGACGACGGCCAGGGCTTCGACGTGTCCCGCGCGTTGGAGCGGGGTAGCGCCGGACACCATCTCGGATTGCTCGGCATCCGCGAACGGGTCGAGGGTCTGGGCGGTGTGGTCGACATCCGTTCGACCCGCGGCAACGGCACCTGTCTCGAGGTCCGGGTTCCGATCCAGCCGGTGGCTTCCTGATGCGCTTGATTCTGGCCGACGATCACACCCTCGTCCGTGCGGGCATCCGCTCTCTGCTCGAGGCGATCCCCGAGGTGGACGTGATCGCCGAGGCCAGCGACGGCCACGGAGCGCTGGAGCTTATCGAGAAGCACCGGCCGGAACTGGCCTTGCTCGACGTGACGATGCCCGGCCTGAACGGGCTGGAGGTCGCCGAACGCGCGCGCAAGAGTTCGCCGTCAACCCGCACCCTGGTGCTCTCGATGCACGCCGGCGAGGAGTACGTGGCCCGTGCGCTGCGGGTCGGCGTGGCGGGTTACCTGCTGAAGGACGCGGCAGCCGCCGAACTGGAGATCGCGATCCGGGCCATCGCCGGAGGGAACCGCTATCTCAGTCCCGCCATCTCGACCCAGGTCGTCGACGGTTTCCTGCGAGCGTCGGAGCCCGCGGCCGACCCGCTGGCGGGATTGACCGCCCGGCAGCGGGAAACGCTGCAGATGATCGCCGAGGGCCGCTCCACCCGACAGATCGCGGAGACGCTGGGGGTCAGCGTCAAGACCGTCGAGACCCACCGGGCCCAGTTGATGGATCGTCTGGACATCCACGATCTGGCCGGCCTGGTGCGCTTTGCGGTGCGGGTCGGACTCGTCTCCCCCGACGCCTGATCTCACCGGCGGATCCTCTCCGAACACCCGCTGCCTGCCGCGAACCTTCCGCGGCGTATCTCCGGTATGATCGGCGGCATCCAATCGGCACCGTGGGTGGGAGCCGTGTTGCACGGAGGGGAACCGAACATGATCAAGAGATCCGTTTCTTTGTACCTGGGCGTCGCCGCCATGCTGACGCTCGCGACGACCGCGGGCATCCAGGCCCAGGAAGGCATGCCCGAGATGACCCCCGAACAGCAGGCCGAGATGCAGGCCTTCATCGAGGCGGGGACTCCCGGAGAGCCCCACGCGTTCATGGCGGAGAGCACCGGTGAGTTCAGCGTGGTGGTCAAGAGCTGGATGGAGCCGGGGACGCCGCCGATGGTCTCCGAAGGCAGCGCGACCCGCACGATGACCCTGGGCGGCCGGGTCCTGGTCGAGGAGATGAACACCTCGATGATGGGCATGCCCTACGAGGGCCGCGGAACCCAGGGTTTCGACAACGTCTCGGGCAAGTTCTGGTCGACCTGGACCGACAACATGTCCACCGGCCTGATGGTCAGCGAGGGCAGTTGCGCCGACAACGGAACCTGCACCTTCATGGGCGGCTGGAACGACCCGATGACCGGCAAACCGACCACCGCCCGGATGGTGACCCGGCAGACCGAATCCGGCGAGGTGATGGAGATGTTCGGGTCCGACCGGCAGGGCAACGAGATGAAGATGATGGAGATCATCTACACACGAAAATAGCCGTATTTCAACAAATTTGACCTGCGCCGGGGCAATTCCTACATTTCCCCGGTGCGTCGATTCGTAGCAAGACAGCCGATTCTGGACGTGCGCGGCCGGGTGGTCGCGTACGAGCTGCTCTATCGCTCGAGCGAGGAGAACTGCTTCGACGCCACCGACGCCGACGCCGCCTCGGCCCAGGTGATGGCGGATTCGGTCGTGCTCCACGGCCTCGAGGAGCTGACCGACAACAAGCGGGCCTTCATCAACCTGACCCGCAAGGGGCTGACCGACGGCTACGCCCACGCGCTGCCCCGCCACAAGGTGGTCTGCGAGCTGCTGGAGTCGATCGAGCCTGACGACGAGGTGGTCACCGCCTGCGCCAAGCTGCGCACCTCGGGCTACCGCCTGGCTCTCGACGATTTCCACTACAACGAGAGCTTCGACCGGCTGCTCAAGCTGGTGCATGTGGTCAAGGTCGACTTCCTCGACACCGACGAAGCGGAGATGGAAGAACTGACCGCCCGCCTGCGGCGTACCGACGCCCAGCTGCTGGCGGAGAAGGTCGAGACCCAGGAGCAGTACGAGAAGGCGATCGCCGACGGATTCAGCCTGTTCCAGGGCTACTTCTTCGGCCGCCCCAAGATGGTCTCGGTGCAGGATCTGGCGCCCCAGCGGGCCCACTATTTCCAGCTGCTACAGAAGATCCACACGCCGGAGCTGGACTTCCACGCGATGGAACGGATCCTGCGGCAGGAAGCGTCGCTCTGCTACCGGCTGCTCAAGTACGTCAACTCCGCGTTCTTCTCGCTGCGCACCCCGGTCGATTCGATCCGCCGGGCGCTGATCATTCTGGGCGAGGCGGAGATCCGCAAGTGGGCGACCTTCCTGGTCATGTCGGAACTCGGTTCCGGCCGCCCCGATGAGCTGGTGCACCACGTGACCCAGCGGGCGCGGTTCGGCGAGAGCCTCGCCGAGGCCTTCTCGATCAAGGACCGCGCCGAGAGCCTGTTCATGCTCGGCCTGTTCTCACGCCTCGACACCATGCTCGACCGACCGATGAACGAGCTGATGGACGAGCTGCCGATCGCCGACGAGATCAAAAACGCGCTGCTCGGTCACGAATCTCCACTGGGTCCGGTGTACGATTACATCCGAGCCTATGAGCGAGCTGACTGGCATACCGTCGACGCAACGACACGCGCAATCCGCGCGAAAGAAGAAGAGATCGCCACGCTCTATCAAGAGGCGGTCGAGTTTGCCGGAAAGGGCGAAGCCTAGCCCCACGCCCAAGGCCCCCCCGTCCAACGATCGCACGCCTCCCGCCGAGAGCCGGAGCCGTTGAGCGCATCCCCTGGCCGCCCCGGCACCCTCGAAAGCCTGCGCCACGCCGTCACCTCCTGGCGCACCCTCTCGGTCACCCTGCTGTCGTTCGCCGCGGGGATCCCGCTGGGTTTGGTCTGGATCGCGATACCCGACTGGATGAATTCGGTCGGCGTCGACATCCGGGTGGTCGGCGCGCTGAGCCTGGCCCAGGCACCCTGGTCGTTCAAATTCCTCTGGTCGCCGTTGATGGATCGCTACGCTCCACCCTGGTGGGGCCGGCGCCGAGGCTGGGCCTCCCTGACTCAACTCGCCATGGCGATCCTGATCTTCGCGGTCGGCGGAGTCGGCGGTCACCCCGAAGCGGCATGGGTCATCGCCGCCCTTGCCCTGGCGATCGGCTTTGCCGCCGCCAGCCACGACATCGCCATCGATGCCTACGCCGTCGACGTGCTGCGCAAGGAGGAGCAGGGAGTCGCCGTCGGCGCGCGGACCGCCGTCTACCGTGCGGCGATGCTGCTGGCAGGCGGATACGCGATCAGCCTGGCCGCCGAGTTCTCGTGGCAGCTGGTCTGCGCCGGCCTGGCGCTCTGCTACCTGCCAATGCTGTGGGTGACCTGGAAGGCACCGGAACCGCCGCGGGACCATGCGCCGCCGCGGTCTCTTCGCGATGCAGTGTGGCTGCCTTTCGTCGGCGCCCTGCGCCGGCACCGAGCCCTCGAAATCCTGGCGTTCGTGGTGCTCTACAAGCTGGCCGACAATCTCTCCCAGGCGCTGCTGCGACCTTTCCTCGAGAACATGGGATACAGCGCCTTCGATCGTGGGTTCGCCTTCTCCACCATCGGCTTTCTCGTGACGCTGACCGGCACCTTCATCGGAGGTGTCGCCTGCACCCCGCTCGGCCTCGGACGCGCGCTCTGGATCTTCGGCGGCCTGCAGATCTTCTCCAACATCGGCTACGTGCTGATCACCTACGACCCGGGCAACAGACCGCTGATGTACGCTGCAATGTCCTTCGAGGTCTTCGCGACCGGCCTGGGCATGGGCGCCTTCGGCGTGTTCCTGCTGCGCCTGACCCAGAAACGCTTCTCCGCGACCCAGTACGCGCTGTTCTCCAGCCTGTTCGGATTGCCGCGCATCCTGGCGGGGCCGGCGACCGGTTTCGCGGTCGACGCCCTGGGCTGGCGCACCTTCTTCTGGATCACCATCGCGGCAGGCGTGCCCGGGCTATTGTTCCTGCAACGATTCGCACCGATCGGTGAACGGGAGCCACGCTTCGAGGTCGAGACCACCGGCGCATCCCGCAGCTACTCGCGGGCGGAACTGTTGGTCCGCGGTATCGCCGGCGGCATCGCCGGCTTCCTGTTGAGCACCCTGCTCTGGGGCGCGCTCCAGGCGGCCAAGGCGGCGCGGGCCGAGGGAGGTGCCTTCGACCTGCCGGCCACGCTCTCCACGATTCTGCAGCCCCAGAACGTCGGCGGTGCCCTTCAACTGCTGGCCCTGATCGTCACCGGAGGTATCCTGGGGCTGATGACGGCGGCGGTCTTCGCCGCCCGTAGCGCGAACCCGGAGTCGTGAGCTCGATGCCGAGTGTGACCACCACCACCCTGCAGGACTTCCCGGCCCTTCTGTCCCGGGTCTGGACCTGGGGAAAGCGCGCCTTCTGGATCGCGCTGTTCGCGCTGTCGGCGATCATCGTGCTGGAGGCGATCCATCTCCACGAGCTGCTGACCCGGGTGCACCCCTGGTTGGCCTGGAGCGTCACCGGTCTGCTGATCGCGACGTTGCTGTTCGGCACGTTGCGCACGCTGATCCTGTACCTGCGGGTGCCGCGGGTCTTGACCCCGCCGGAACTGCCGTCGCTCAAGGTCGGCTGGAATCCGGAACAGCAGGAGACCTACCGGCGCTTTGCCGTCAAGTACCTGGAGCGTCAGGCCCGCAACCCACACCTGGACGACGAGGCCAAGGCGCGGATCCCCGAGACCATCGCCGAGATCCAGCGGCACGCCGAGGAGTGGCCCGACGATCAGATCGAGGCAGCCCACAAGCTGGTCGAACAGGTCGAGCCGGCCATCGGCGAGGTCATCGCCTCGCTGGACGACACCGCGGGACGCATGATCCGCCGCACCGCCGTCGAGGTCTCGGTGGCCACCGCGGTCTCTCCCAGCATCCTGCTGGACAGTCTGATCACCCTCAACCGCAACGTGAACATGATCACCAAGCTGGCCGACCTGTACTACGGCCGGCCGGGGTTGATCGGCTCGCTGCACATCGTGCGGGACGTGATCGGCGCGGCGGTGGCCGCCGGTGCGCTGGAGGCGATCACCGATCAGGTGACGTCGGTTGCCGCCGAGGTCACCGGAAGCTGGTCCTCCCGCCTGCTCGGTCCCCTGGGCCAGGGCGCGGTCAACGGCGTGGTGACCATGCGGCTCGGCGCCGCGGCCCGCACCCGCTGCCGCAGCCTACACTCCCGCCGGGTGCCCTGGACCTTCTGGCGCATGCGGGACTACCGCAAGGCGGTGCGGCGGCTGCTCGACTGGATGAACGAAGAGGTCGGCCCCGCCTTCACCTCGCCGATCGCCCGCTGGCTCGGCCGCAGCGAACAGGCCCAGGAAGGGGACGAACAGGCGCTGGTGCCGGCGCCGCCTCCGAAGGAACCCTGGTGGAAGCGGGTCTTCCGCCGCAAGGGCCGGGGCGGCTCGGTCCCCGCCGAGGTGGTCGACGAAGGGGTCGACCCGCTGCTCGACAGCGACCTGCTGGAGTAGCCGATGTGGGTCACCCTGCGCCTGGCGGCGCCCGGCCTGCTGCTGGCCCTCGCGGTTCTCGTGCCGTTCCTCCAGAAGCCCTTCACCATCGATGACACGTTGTTCCTGCGCATGGCCGAGCAGGCGCTGGCCGACCCGTTGCACCCGACCGCCTTCGACTACCTGTGGGATGTCTACCCCCAGCGGGTCTCGACGATCATGCCCAGCGGACCGGTCGGCGCCTGGCTGCTGATGCCGGCGATGATGCTCGGCGGTGCCGAGTGGGCCGGCCACGGCGTCACGCTGCTGCTGTTGCTCCTCGGCATCCTGGCCACGGTCTCCCTCGGCCGCCGTTTGGGGCTCGATGAGAACGCGGCGCGCTTCAGCGGAATGCTGCTGGCGGCCACGCCGGCGGTGCTGGGGATGGCCGGCACCTGCATGCCCGACGTGGCTGCGATGACCTTCGGCGTGCTCGGCCTGGAACGGTTGGCCGCCTGGTTCGGTCGTCCCGCCGGCGAACAGGCGCGGCCGATCCACCCCTGGTCGCGATTGTTTCCCGGCTTGATCTGCTTGAGCCTCTCGATCCTGGCGCGGAGTCACGGGCTGTTGCTGCTGGGGGTCGCCGCGCTCATGATCCTGCGCGGCCGGCAGGGTGAGGAGCGGGCGCCGCTTGTACCCCGCCTCGCGCTGTTGCTGCCGGTGCCCTTCCTGGCCTTCGCCGTGTTCGCGCTGACCCGGGATCCGGCGGGGGGCGCGGGGGTCGACGACGCGGTCGGCGGCTTCTTCACCCTCGACGTGCTGCGGCTGAACCTGTTCTCCTTCGTGACCCACTACGCCCTGGTGCTGCCGCTGATCGTGCCCCTGTGGTTGGCCCGGCGCAGCCGGGTCCACTGGGGCACCGTGCTCGCCGGCACGCTGCTGGCGGTGCATGCCCTGGATGCCTCCCGGCGACTCAGCGAGTGGTGGGCGCTGGCGCCGCTGGCCGGCCTGGCCTTCGCGGTGCTGCTGCACCTGGCGATCGACGGCTGGAAACAGCGCAACGCGACCCGGGACGCCGGACGGCTCGGAGGCCTGGCTCGCCTCGCGCTGATCGTGTGGTTGTTCCTCGCCGCGCCGGTCGCCGTCTACCTGCAGCTTCCCGCCAAGTACCTGGTGCTCTCGGCGCCCGCCTTCGCGCTGATCTTCGTCGACGAGGTGCGCTCACCCCGGCTGCGCATCGCGACCCTGCTCTACGGCGTGTTGCTCGGCGTCCTGATCCTGCGCGCCGACGCCCAACTCGCCGGAGTACAACGTCAGGCGGTGGAGCAACAGCTCACGCCGCGGCTGGAGCAGGGGCAGACGATCTACTTCGCCGGCCACTGGGGCTTTCAGTGGTACGCCGAAGAGGCCGGCGCGGAACCGCTCGATCGCGAGCCCCAGCCCGGCGACCTGGTCCTGCTCGACCCCGTTGCCGCAGGACGCAACCAGCTAGAGTTCTACGCGCCCGAAGAGACCCGCACTTTGGTCGAGTTGATTCCCCTGGGCCATCCGGGTGGGCGATTGATGTCCGGCGGTGCCGGCTTCTACTCGAACCAGTGGGGACTGCTGCCCTGGTCGAT
>CAZBZH010000194.1:0-7844 GCA_964496265.1 uncultured Acidobacteriota bacterium
CGGGACGCTCCGCGCGCCATTCATTTCGAAGCTGGTCGATCAGATCGGGAGTCGTCTTCACCTTCATTTGATAAATCTAGGCGTCAAATATCTCGATGTCAAGATAAATTACCGAGTAAAACCTGCAACTTCGCCCGAGTCGCGGGCGTTTAGCGGGGACGGGTGTAAACCCGGTTTCCGCCCGTGTGCGACCTGGAGGGGTTGATCCGATGACGACTCGTGCTTTCTTGCTGGCCGCCGTATGCGCCTGCGCTCTGTTCGGCGCTCCCACCCTGGCTTCCGAAGCGGAAGGCGCCTCCACCGCCGAGCAGGTGCAGGCGATCATGGCGGAGTGGGATCGAGCCGACTCCGCCGGATGCGCCATCGCCGTCGTGCAAGAAGGGAAGACCGTCTTCAAACGCGGCTACGGCCAGGCGAACCTGGACCACGGTGTCCCGATCACCTCACGCACGGTCTTCGACATCGGCTCGGTGTCAAAGCAGTTCACCGCGGCCGCCATCGCCCTGCTGGTCCAGCAGGGACGTCTCTCGCTGGACGACGACGTGCGCAAGCACATCCCGGAGATGCCGGAGTACGACGCCCCGGTGCGGGTTCGGCAACTGGTTCATCACACCAGCGGCGTACGCGACTACCTGACGGTGATGTCCCTGGCCGGGCTCGAAGACCGGAACGTCTACACCCTGGACGATGTCGTCCAGATGATCGCGCGGCAGCGCAAGCTGAACTTCGAGCCGGGGGCCGAGTACACCTACAGCAACTCCGGCTACATGCTCCTGGCTGAGATCGTCGAACGCGTCAGCGGACAGGAATTCGCCAGCTTCGTCGATGAGCACTTCTTCGGCCCGCTGGGCATGCGGGACTCCAGGGTCTATGTCGACTCCGAGGCGGTGATCCCGCGGCGCGCGACCGGATACAACCTCGACGGCGAACGCATCGTCGTCGACCACTACTACAACTTCGCCGTCCCCGGCGACGGCCAGGTCTATACCACCGTCGAAGATCTGGCCAAGTGGGACCATGCGTTCTACGACGGCGGCATCGGCGACGAGGGCTTCGCCGAAAGCTTGCTGGAACAGGGCGTGCTGAACCATGGCGAAACGATCAGCTACGCCTTCGGGATCGGGCACGACCGCTACCGTGGCCTGGATATCCTCGCCCACGGCGGCGCCTGGGGAGGATTCCGCGCCGACATGTTGCGCTTCCCCTCAGAGCGCACTTCGGTCTACACCCTCTGCAACTACGGTCAGATCAACGCGACACGCATCGGCCGACAGGTGGCGGATCTCTTCCTGGCGGATCGTTTCGAGGAACCTGAGGCGGAAACGGAAGCCACCGAGGCGGAGGCCTCGCTCTCCCCTGCCGTCGAACTGACCCGCCAACAGCTTGAGGACGTATCGGGCCGCTACTTCGACCCTGGTTCGGGGAACATCCGCGACATCGCGATGGTCGACGGCACGCTGTCCTACGTAAGGCGAGGGGGACGCACCACCGAGCTGCGGGCCACCGGGCCGCGGGAATTCCGCATGGTCGGTATCCCGTCCGAGGTGGTCGTGAGCTTCGAGCCCGCGCGGGGCCCGGCGAAGACCATGCGGGTCGACGTCGCCGGCAGCGACCCGTTCATCCACCGGGCGGTCGAGCCCGCCGGCTACACCGCGAGCGATCTGTCCCGATTCGCCGGACATTACTTCAGCGAGGAGTTGGACGTGATGTACAGGCTCTGGGTTGAAGATGACGAGCTTCACATCGAGACTCCCGGCGACCGTGACCGGCTCTCGGCCGGCTTCGCCGACTACTTCACCGGCACCGAAGAGGCCTGGATCGCCCTGGAGTTCGAGCGCAGCGGCGACCGGGTGAGCGGCTTCGTGGTCAACGCCGGGCGAGTGCGCGGAGTGGTCTTCAAGCGGATCGCCGACCCACGCGGCAAGTAGGCGGCGCAACGTCCCAAGACCCTGTACCTCGAGCCCTGCTGCTACATGCCGCTCTGAGCGGCCTCGCCAGCCGTTTTCTTCACTTAGATAATTGATATAGCGCCAATATCGCCCCGAATGGCGAATTCGCCTTGCCGATTTGGCGCCGCGACGTATCATCCGGGCCTATGGGTAGTGCAGTCGTCAGCGCATCGCCGGCGGTCGGCCGGCTTCTGCGGGAGAGCCGCAAACGGCGTGGTTGGACCCTCAAACGGGTCGTCGAGCAGTGCGAGAGCCGCGGTCAACCGATCCCCCTCTCGACCCTGGCCAAGATCGAACAGGGCAAGGTCGATCCCGGCATTCGGCGGCTTCAAACCCTGCTCGATCTTTACCGGATCCCCAGCGAGCTGGCCCACGACATGGTCGAGCTGGAGCAGATGGCGGCGGTGCCGCCGGAGACGACCGACATTCGGCAGCTCTACGAGCGGGGCGTCGAGTTCTGGAAGGCCGGCGATCTGTCCCAGGGGCTGGCCCACTTGATGGCGATCCGCCTGCTGGTGCCCGACGACGACGATTCCCGGGAGTTGCGGCAAGAGGCGACCCTCGCATTCGCCGTGCTCGCGCGCAACCTGGGCAAGTACAAGTTGGCCAAGCAGTTGATCGACGAGATGCTCTGCGAGCCGCCCGCCGAACGCTTCCTGCTCCAGGTGCTGGTGGTCGCCTCGGGACTCTGGCGGGGAAGCGGATCCCTGGAGGTTGCCCTGGCCCTGATCGATCGCGCTGAGGGGCATATCGCCCCCGGGGACGACCGCGGCGCCGCGTTCGTCTATCACCAGCAGGCCAAGCTGTATCAACAGAGCGGTCAACAGGACAAGGCGCTCCAACGCATCGACCAGGTGCTCGCTCTTTACGAGAAGCACGCCGACGCCCACAACGCCGCCCGGGCGATGCTGCTCAAGGCGGAGATCCTGCGCGACCTGGAACGGTTGGACGACGCCCTGGCGCTCTGCCGCGAGACCATCGAACGGGGCACGGAGCTGGGCCAGGAGCGCCTGGTCGCCAGCGCGTCGCTCGAACTCGGACGGGTGGAGCTGCGGCGGGGCAACGTCGATGAGGGGCTGGCTTCGCTGCGGGAAGGACTGGCAACCGCCGTTCGCCTGGACGACAAGACCACCCAGTTCTACGCCCACTACTACCTGTGGAAAGCCCACGAGGAACAAGGGGACCGGGAACGGGCTGCCTTCGAACGACAGGCGGCCCGCTACTTCGTGACTTCGGTGGACGAGCTGAGCGATGCCGTTACCGAGGTGCAGATGCTCGTCGACTAGGGGGGACAACCATGATGCGTACGATGCCCATGACCTTGGGGATCCTGGCCTTTCTCGTGACTTCGTCGGTAGCGGCTCAGGTGTGCACGCCGGACACCTGCCTGCCCCAGGACACCGCGATCAATCCGGTGACGCTGCATATCGAGTCGGTCTATACCGTCGAGGGAGCCTCGAGCGGCGACATCGCCCACGTGGAACAGGTCAGCGACCACGAACATGTGGTGAGCGTTCTGTCCTCGGACGCCACCGAGGAGTTCGAACCGCGCATCGCCATCGACGACAGCGGCCGCACCTGGATCGCGTGGACCCTGAGCGATCCGGTCAAGGGAGACTCCCTGCGCGTCGCCACCCGGGAAGCGGCCGGCGAGCCCTTCGAGGTGCACGACCTCTCCACGTTCTTCGACGACCTCGCCGCCCGTCGGCCGGAGCTGACGGTGTTCGACGGGGAGGGCTGGCTGGCCTACGAGGCGGACCGCACCGACGGCACCTACGTCGCGGCCGGGATGCTGGAGGCGATCCAGGACAAGCCCGATCCGATCTTCTTCGTCGGTCACTTCGAGGAGTGGACCGGCAGCGACATGCCCGACGTGCTGATCCAGCAGGACGGCGAGTCGATGTGGGTTTCCTGGGTCGAGAACCACATCTCGGTCAAGTGGAGCACCTGGGAACCTCCGACCCCGGACGATGACGGCGTCTGGTCGACGCCGTTCTACCTGCTCTACGGAATCATGCAGTTGAGCGTGCCGGAAGCCCGGGATTGCGTGCTCCAGCTGGTCCAGGGCTCGCCGGACTGCGGCTAGCCTCGGCGACGGCCCGAGCGCCGATAGCCTGAGGCGGCCACCGGCGCTCGTTCCATCGAACCACGATCAGAACGAACCGCAGACATGCTCCTGAGCGATGATCAACACCTCGACGGTGTGGCCATGCAGGATCTGGTGGATCACTTCGTGAGAGATGACCCCGGCCGCGACCTCACCGAGTAACGCCGTCACGGTAGCGGCGGAGAGCGCGACGTGAGCCACCACGGCGCCGCCGACGTACCAGGTCAGGCGAGTCACCAGGGTCGGCTCCTCGCGCACCGCGCCGATGACGTTGCCGGTTGCCGTGGCGTTCTGGCAGAAGGCCTCGCCATTGACGATCTGGGTGAGAATCTCGATGTCGTGGTAGTACGCGTTGACCCCGGCGGAACCGAACTGGCCGATGCTGCCTGAATCCCCCTTGCGGATGTTGAGGAACTGGATCTCGGCGGTGACGTCGCACGTATCGGTCCCCTCGCAGGTCACGAACGGGGTGGCGGCGATCCAGTGCGAACCGGAGATGTGCCACTGGCGCGGCTGACCAGGGCCGACATCGAGCTCGAACTGCACGTGTCCGGTCGTCCCCCGGCGAACCTCCTCCGGATAGGTGTACTCCAGTTCGTAGGCCTCGCAATCGGTACAGGAGGTCGACGGAGCGACACACTCGCACATGCCGTCGATCGGGGTGCAGGTCAACGACGGATCTTCGCACTCCATCTGGCAGGCCGGAGCCGGCACGTCAGGCTGTCCCGGTAGCCAGGGCACCGCTTCGCCGCCGCAGTAGACGATCGTGTGCGGCCCCCCGCTGGTCGGAGGATCCCCCTTGCCGCCGACCGCTTCCCCGCCACAGCAATCGCACTGCTCATCGGCGATCTTCTTGCATTCCTTGCCTTCGTTGGCCCCCCAGCACTCGCCGGTGCACTCGCCGTTGTCGAGCCGGGAGCACGCCACGGCGGTGCCCCCGGCCAGGAAGACCGGATCGTCATGTTCCGGCGCCGGCCGGCCGTCGTCCATGGCGTATTCCATCGCCACCAGCGGGAAGCCGTCGCGGGGGATCAGCGAGGTGCAGGTCCGGTCGTAGAGACAGCTGCGACGGACGACCTCCTGGATCGTGTCCTGGGACAGCCCCTGGAAGTAACGCACCGCGGCGCCGAAGGTCGGATCGAGGAAACTCTGGATCTGATTGCTTTCCCCATCGATGGTGACCTTGGCGGTCAGCACGAGCACGGTGAAGGCGTCCAGTTGCTCCGTCCCGGTCACCTTGAAGTTCAGCCGGTCCACGCTGCTCAGCTCGATATCCACGGCGTGCTCATCGGACTTCAGGCGGTTGCCGTCGATGGTCTCGCTCAGGGTCGCGGCGTAGGCCTGTTCGGTATCCAGTTCCGGGGCCTGGTCGACCCAGTGCATGTCGAACAGCACGTAGTTCTTGCTGCCGACCAGCGGTTCCATGGCGTGCAGGTCCGCCCGCTTACCGGTGGACGGACCGATCAAGGAGTGGATCGAGGCTTCCGACGCTTCGCGGGGCGAGAGACTCTGCTTCGAGTCCAAGGCGATCTCGAACTGCCGGCCGTCGAGCACCGCCAGAGCCGGAATCGTTTCGGTGTAGAGCTTGATGGCGTCGGTGCTGAAGGCCAGTTTCGATTCGCCATGAGGCGCTTCCCCGGCGAGCAACGTGGTCGCTCCCGGGAAGAACAGGGCCAGCACCACGATGAGCATGCCGGCCAGGGCTTTTCTCGTTGCTTGATTCATCGACATTCCTCCTGACGAGGGCTCCGCGCGGGCCCTCGTTCGGCATCGGCGAGGCCGCCCCCCGCGGCTCCGCTCCAGGGCGGGAAACGGGGGCAGCTCATGTCGACCTGAGCTCCCTCGCCTCCCGGCCCGACCGGAATATCCAGCAATTCTCTTTTTCGGTCAAGCATTATTCTCCATTTCGATAATATTGAATTTAGCTCCGTTTGTCTCGGGATTGAGGGGCAGAGCGCCCAGTGCGAACCGCTCCGCCATGCCCTAAGCTTCTTCAGTGAGCAGCGAGAGCACACTCGAGGGCTGGGGTCGCCGGCCCGTTCCCGGCGAAGAAGTTCGCGGCGAAGACCTCGAACGGCTCACCGAGGGCGCCGTCCTGACCCGGGGCCTCGGCCGCTCCTACGGCGACTCCTCGCTGCCTCCCCCGTCGGTGCGCCGCATGCCGGCGACTCCCCTGGCCGACCGGGTGCTTGCCTTCGATCCCGACTCCGGCGTGCTGCGGGCCGAGGCCGGCCTGGCGCTGCGGGAGATCAGCCGGGTCTTCCACCCACGGAACTGGACTTCGCCGGTGATGCCGGGCACGAGCCACATCACTCTCGGCGGCATGGTCGCGGCGGATGTCCACGGCAAGGAGCATCACGCCAACGGCTGCTTCGGCGAACACGTCCGTTCGCTCCGGCTGCGGCTGGCCGACGACCGGATCGTCGAGTGTTCCCGGGAGCGACACCCCGACCTGTTCCGCGCGACGCTTGGCGGTATGGGTCTGACCGGGCACATCCTCGAGGTCGAGTTCGCGCTGAGTCCCATCGACTCCCCCTGGGTCTGGGGACAGACCCGCAAGATCGCCAACATCGGAGAGTTCCTCGAACGACTGGCGGCGGCCAACGATGCGTGGCCCTACATCGTCGGCTGGATCGACTGCCTGACCACCGGCGCGAGCATGGGACGGGGCGTCCTGCACTGCGGACGCTGGGCCACCGCCGACGAAGCCCCTGCCGAACCGCCGCCGCAGAAACGCAAGGTCACCGTCCCCTTCGAGTTCCCCCAGTTCGCTCTCAACCGTCCTTTCGTGCGCATGTTCAACTGGGGGCTCTACACCAAACAGCGCGCGCTGACCGAGGGCATCCTCCACCCGGACCCGTTCTTCCATCCGTTGGATGCGATCTCGGAATGGAACCGGATCTACGGCCCCGCAGGGTTCACCCAGTACCAGTGCGTGCTGCCGACCGCGGCGGGTCCCGATGCGCCGCGGCGATTCCTCGAGCTGTTGACCGAACTCGGCGGGGCGTCCTTTCTCTGCGTGATCAAGAGTTGCGGTCCCGAAGGGACCGGCATGCTCTCGTTCCCCACCGCCGGGACCACGCTGGCACTGGACATCGCCGTGCGCCCCGACACCCAGACGATCGTCGACCGGCTCAACGAGGCCTTGATCGAGATGGGTGGGCGGATCTATCTGGCCAAGGACATGTTCACCCGGGCGGAACACTTCCGCCGGATGGAGCCTCGGCTCGACGCCTTCCTTGAAGTACGATCCCGCTGGGACCCCGAGCGGCGCCTACGCAGCGCCCAGTCGGTGCGCCTGATGGGAGATCCGGAGTGAAGGTTGCGCTGTTGGGCGGGACGCGGGGCATGGGGCGGTCGCTGGCCCGCCTGTTCGCCGAACGCGGCGATGCGGTCTGCCTGCTGGGCCGCAACCCCGAGGAACTGGAGCGCAGCGCCGAGGACCTGCGGGCCCGGGGCGGAAAGCAGGTCGTGACCGCACCCTGCGACCTGATGGAGCCTGCGGGCTTCGGACCGGCGCTCGATGCCGCGAGCGAACAGCTTGGCGGGCTCGATACCGTGGTGATCACCGCCGGCATGTTCGCGAGCCAGGAAGAGCTGGAAAGTGACGGGGCTCTGACCGAGAAGCTGCTGCGCGCCAACTTCACCAACACCGTGGTGTTCTGCGAGGAGGCGCGGCGCCGACTGCTGGCCGGCGGCGGCGGAACCCTGTGCGCCTTCAGCTCCGTCGCCGGCGAGCGCGGGCGCAAGCCGGTGGTGCTCTACGGCGCCACCAAGGCGGGGCTCTC
>CAZBZH010000195.1:0-7834 GCA_964496265.1 uncultured Acidobacteriota bacterium
GATTCTCGACGGCAACCGCTACGACATCGAGTACTCGATCCCCTTCGAGCTGATCGCGCGGGTCGAGCCCAAGTCGGGCGGGTCGTCCAAGATCACCCTGCGCAGCGGCCGCGAGCTGATCCTGGCCGACGGCGTGGATGTCGGGGACGGCAACGACGGGGTGTTGATCCTCGAAGGCCCCGACCGCAGCACCTACGTCCCCTGGCGCGAGATCGATACGGTCGAGATTCGCCGACGCTAGAGATCGGAGCCAATCAGCGATTCGGGAAGGGGGAGCGTCACGAAACGCTCCCCCTTTTGTTTATCGACGCGAGAGTTCCCGGTACTCCCGCTGCTGCTCGGGGGTCAGCCAGGAGAGCGCCTGGCCGATGTCCACCGGCGCGAAGGCGTTGACCTTGGTGCGCTGGATCGGGGTCAGCGCCATGCGGCTGAAGGCCCGGCGCTCGATCTGCTTTTTCTGATCCGAATCCCGGGCGGTGCGGTAGGAGTCGTCGAGGGCGCCCACCGGCAGCAGGTTCAGCGCACCCGCCTCGCCGCGATCCGCGGCATCCTCGAGATAGACCCCGTCGGCGGCGTCGAGCTTGACGGCGGCCTTCAAGAGCTCACCGAGGGGCAGGACTTCCGGCTGATAGCGCACCCGGGTCACTTCCCGGCCGTCGAACCAGCCCGCCTCGGTGGTCAATACACCGGGGATGCGGCCGAACTTGAACTCGCCGGTCCAGAAGCAGTGTTGAGAGAAGGCCGCGGTGGCCACGTCCTTGCCCCGGTCGGAGCGGGCGGCCCGGAGGTAGGCGGGCACCTCGCGCCCGGCGGCCTCCAGCGAGGCGATCATCCGCGGCACCAGGGCGTCCACGGTCCAGACCTTGTCCTTGCGGGGGATCAGATCGGCGCCCTCGGCGTTGAGGAAGCGCACCACCTGGTAGTTCCAGGAGGGCTCGTTGTAGCTCCTGAGCAACTCGGCATCCCGGCCGGGCCGGTTGTTGTAGATCAGCAGCGGTACGAAGGCGTTCTCGACGGCGGCCACGATCAGCGGGTGGCTCATGACCTCGCTACCGAACTGCTTGCAGCCGGCGCAGCCCGGGACCTCCTGGAAGAAGGCGAAGACCGGCTTGCCCGAGCGACGGGAGTCGGCGAGAGCCCGGTCGTAGTCCCGGCCCCAGTCGACGGGGCCGACCTCCACCGGGTTGCGATCGCTCTTGCCGGCAAGGGCCGCGCCGGGGAGCGCGAGTCCGAAGAGGGTCAGGGTCAGCCAGAGGGTGCGCGTGTATTGCTTCATGTTCCCGCTAACGGATCGGGGCGGGGAGTATTCCCGGACAGTCCGGCCCGGTCTCGATCGGGCCCGGTCTCGATCCGTGAGGTGCCGGCCTAGCCCAGGCCGGCGTGGCTGCGGGCCAGGGCGCCGACCGGCGGGCCCTGTTTCTTCTGGTAGTCCTTGAGCAGCCGGTTCCAGCGGATGCGGCCGAACAGCTCCATGTAGAAGTAGAGCTGCAGGGGAATCGCCCCCATGCGCTGCTGAGCCCGCACCGCCGGGGTGTTGTAGTACTCGGCCACGCTGTAGGCGGTATTGCGGCCGAACTCCTCGGAGAACATGTACAGCTGGTAGCGAATGTAGGGGGAAAGCGCCTTGCCCCGAAACTCCTCGATGGTGAACGCATCGTAGAAGTAGGCCTCGTGGTCCTGGATCGGGAAGCGCAGCGGTGGGTGCAGGCACGTGTGATGGTTGCACCAGACCCAGGCGATGATCTTGCCGTCTTTCCGGATGCCGAAGCAGCGGTTCCCGCTGTCCATCCGCTCCAGGAGCTGCTCGTTGGAGTACTCGTAGTCCCGGTGGGAGGCCAGCTCCGCCATGTCCGAGCGTTCGAGGAAGCCCGGGACCGGGTTCTCGACCCGGGGGACCGGCTCGCCCCGCCGCTCGGCGCCGGGGCCGCTGGTCTCGTACAGCTCCCGGTTTTCTTCGAACAGGATGTAGGGAGCGAATTTCAGCCCGATTCGGGCCAAATTGCCCTGAATCATCAGGCCCCACATGCCGTAGCGGAACTTCTTCTTGATCTTCTGCGCGAGGGTCAAGCGGGGCCTCCGGGCGGTCTGGATAGTCCTGGATAACCAAAATTACGGACCGGCCGCCGGGACGTCAACCGGCCCTTGACACGCCGTCTCCAGCCTCGCATATCTTTACTCCTCTACTTGTACCGGTGCGCGTCGGTACAGGTGACCTATTTCCCGGCGGGTGGGCCGCCGGCGAGCTCGAGAGACGCGTGGAAGCGACCATGACGACCAGGTCCAGGACGGCGCCCCGTACCTCGGCGACGATCCTGGGGACGCTCCTGATGGGTTTGGCCCATCTGGTGGATTCCGAGCGTGCCCTGTTCTTCGGGCGCGACGGGATCGTCCGGGTCGATCTCCCGTTCTTCGACGTGATGGCCTTCGATCTGGCCAGCGCCGCGGGCAAGACCAAGGCGGTCTTCATCGCCAGCATCGTGGCGGTCTTCGCCGGGGGCTTCATTGCCCTGGCGATCCGTTCGGGCACCGGCCGGCAGATCGCCCGGGCCCTGCGGGAGAACGCCTCCCTGGCGCGCACCACCCTGATCTCTCTGGCGATCTTCGCCATCGCCTTCATCCCCGTCGGCGGTGCCCGGGTCCTGATGTGGTTCTTCCTCGGCGTGCCCGGGGTGGTCCTGCTGCTCTACGGCACCTGGGGGGTGACCTCGCGCATGGCCGAGGGGATCGGCGCCCGGCTCTCGGCCTGGTTCTTCGGCATGCCGGCCGGCAGGCTGCTGCTGGGCATCTTCACCATCACCTTCGTGCTGACCAATCTGTTCTCGTACTTCGTGTTCGATCACAAGGCCCACGTGGTCACCGGCGTAGCCCACCTGTTCCACGCCGAGATCTTCTCGACCGGACAGTTCTACGTCGACTCCCATCCGCTGCGGGAGTTCTTCCACGTCGGCGATACGGTGATCAACAACGGCCGCTGGTACAGCCACTTCCCCGCCGGCCACACGATCCTGATCCTGATCGGCTCCTGGTTCGGGATGCCCTGGATCATCAACCCGCTGACCGGGTCGCTTGCGGTGGTGTCCTTCTACTTCCTGGGCAAGGAGATGTTCGACGAGAAGGTCGGCCGCCTCGGGGCGCTCCTGGGGATGCTGTCTCCGTTCCTGCTGTTCATGTCCTCGGAGTACTACAACCACACCAGCAGCCTGCTGTTCTGCTCGCTGTTCATGGCCTTCTACGCCCGTACGGTGAATACCGGCAAGGTGACGGCGGGGCTGATGGCCGGCGTGTTGCTGGGTCTGGCAATGCACACGCGGCTCGTAACCGCCTTCGCCATGTGCATTCCCTTCGCGCTCTACGCCGGGTGGCTGCTGATCCGTCAGACGAAGCGCTACCTGCCGGCCCTGACCGCGATGCTGGTCGCCGTGCTCGCGTTCGTCGCACTCCTGCTCTACTTCAACAACGAAACGAACGGCGAACCGCTCAAATTCGCCTACGCCTACTCGCAGGATCAAACTGCGGAGTTCGGTGACGAAGGAGCGGCGAACGCCGGGATGCATTGGGGCCGTGAGGATCTGGGCGAGAAGTTCACGCCTGCGGTCGGCATGCGCAACACCGTCGACCGTTTCCGCTCGGTGAACAAGGCGCTCTACGAGTGGCCGTTCCCCTCGCTGTTCTTCGTGCTGCTGCTGTTCATGGCGGGCACGCGCAACCGCTGGGACTATCTGATTCTGGCGTCGTTCGGCTGCGGCTTCGCCGTGTACTTCTTCTGGTACTTCCCGGCGTTCCAGTTCGGGCCGCGCTATCTGTTCTACGCCATCGGCGGGCTGTCGCTGCTGACCGCCCGGGGCATCCTCAAGGCGCCGGATATCGTGCGCGGCTCCTACGGCTTCTCGTTGCCGCGGGAATCGGTGCAGCGCTGCGTGATGGTGCTGGTCGCACTCTGCGTGCTGACCGTGCCGTTCAACGGCTACCGGCTGATCCAGGGCTTCACCTCGGAAGAGTGGGACTGGCAGATCGACGAGAAGCTGCTGACCGCCATCGACGAGCTGGAACTGGAGAACAGCGTGGTCTTCGTCAGCTCCTCGTTCCGCACGGTCTTCTTGCGCAACGAGCTGGACGTGGATTCGGGCAGCGTGATCTACGCCAACGACCTTGGCGACAAACAGAACGTTCGGCTGATGCGCCACTATCCGGACCGTCGCTACTACGTGGAGCGCAACCACGTGATCCGCGAAATCACCCTGCCGGCGGCGGTTTCCGAGCCCGCGCCTGTTGCCAATTAGCGCGAGTAGGTCCCTCCAGGCCTCTCCCGGGCCTCCCCCATGTGTTTCGAGCCGTTGTCACGATTCCGTTCAGGAATTGTCTCTCAATCCGCAGTGGCCAAGTCCTTTCTTTGTCGTACTATGCAAGTCCCCCAACGACAGAAACGCGCGAATCAACTAGGTGTTCGGTAAGACCAACGGGGTGAAGTACGCGTAAAGGGCCGGTCGGTGGTCGGCCCGACTCGAGACATTGTCCTCGTCTCGTTCAGGGGATCCATCCTGCCTGAGTGAGAGCACGCGGATCCGCGCTCGGTGCGGCGCACCTGCTTCAGCAGGTGACCGGACGCGGGATTCGTCGAGAACCGAGAGGGGAGGCTCGGATCTTGATGCGATTGAAGAACCTTTGGGCCGTCTGCTTGCTCGCCTGCCTGGCGGGGCAGCTGGCTGCTGAGGACTGGAATCAGTGGCGTGGACCGGGGCGCAACGGCGTTGCGTCGACGGTCGGCCTGCCCGATTCGTGGACTCCCGGTCCCGCGGGCAGCGAGAACGTCATCTGGCGCCAGGCCTGCGACATCAACCGCGAGGCCGAGACCGCCAACTCCGCGGCGGATGCCGGATCGCCGATCGTGATCGGCAGCGGCGATTCGGGCCGGGTGTTCTTCATGCACTCGATGGAGAGCCGCGTCTCCTCGCGCATGATCTCCCTGCGCGAAAGCGACGGCGCGTTCCTCTGGGACTTCGCAACCCAGGTCTACTCGGGCGACGGCTTCAACATCTGTCCCAACAACCAGGGGGCGGCGACGCCCTACGCCGATTCGGCTAACCAGCGGCTGTACTACGGCACCAAGGAAGGCCGCCTGCAGGCGCTGGACTTCAACGGCAACCTGCTCTGGCGCCGCCTGACCCAGGAGAACATCAACAACGAGGATCCGGACGCGTTCAACGTCACGATCCACAACTGCGGCAACTCCACCCCGCTGCCCCACAACGATCTGGTGATCTTCTCGCTGGCCCCTCACTACGAGGAGCCGGCCCAGTCTCCCAAGCTGGTCGCGCTGAACCGCACCACCGGGGCCACCGTCTGGACCCAGAACTTCGACCCCTACGCCGGGCCGCTGTTCAAGTTGCTCCACGGGTCCTGGTCCTCGCCGGTCATCGGCACGCCCCCCGACGGCGTCACCCGGATCTATATCCAGCTGGCCGACGGCAGTGTCCGCGCCGTGCGCGCCGACGACGGGGTCTTGTCCTGGACCCACGAGGACGATTCCGGCTTCCAGCGCACTCAGTCGACCATGAGCCACCCCGAGGGGCAGGGCAGCGAAGGCATCGCCACGCCGGTCTACAACCCGCCGGGGCCCTTCGAGGTCGCCAGCGGTGCGATCTACGTCTCGGCGGGAGAGGATCCGTCCCACGACATCCTGGCGCCGATCGGTTCCGGCCGGGTCTGGAAGCTGGACGCCCAGACCGGTGAAGAGATCTGGCACTACCCGCCGGCGACGAACAACGACCTGGGCAACATCATCGGGTCGACGGCGGTCGCCGGGAACCGGGTCTACGTCGGCGATACCGAGGGCTACCTGCACTGCATCAACGCCACCGACGGCACCCGCATCTGGCGGGAGTGGCTCGGCGGCGGCGCGATCTGGGCCTCGCCGACGGTGGCCGACGGCAAGGTCTACATCGGTACCCAGGACGGCGACTTCTACATCATCGAAGATTCCGACGTGTTCAACGTGCTGGATGTCGACAATGTCGGTTCGCGCATCGCCTCGTCGGTCGCCGTGGCCAACGGTTCGATCTACATCAAGTCCGACCGCTACGCCTGGAAGGTCTCTACCGGCGAAGGGGGTTCCTGCCCCACCGACTGCAACGACGGCGACCCCTGCACCATCGACGAGTGCTCCGAGTCCTTCGTCTGCGAGCACACCCTGGTGGCCGACGACGACCTCGACGGGTTCTGCAACACCATCGACAACTGCCCCTCCCGGGCCAACGCGACCCAGTCCGACGCCGATGCCGACGGCACCGGCGATGCCTGCGACCGCTGCACCGATACCGACGGCGACGGCTTCGGCAACCCGTTCTACGGGGCCAACACCTGCGCCATCGACAACTGTCCCAATCAAAGCAACCCGGGCCAGGAGGACTTCGACCTCGACGGCACCGGCGACGTTTGCGATAGCTGCACCGACGGGGACGGGGACGGTTTCGGTAACCCCGGATTCCCGGCCAACACCTGTGCCGACGACAACTGCCCGCTGGATAGCAACCCGGATCAGGCGGACTCCAACGGCAACGGCGTGGGGGATGTCTGCGACGGGGGCGACCTGGACAACGACGGGCTGCTCGACGCATCCGACCCCTGTAGCGACGACCCGCGCAACCGCTGCTACGGCCCGGTGGCCATCGACGGCAACACCGGCAACCCGATCCGGGTCAACGCCAACAGCTCCGGCAACGAGTGCGCCGGCGACAAGATCGATTGCAACGGCGACGCCTGGTTCAGCGACTTCGGCTTCAACACCGGCAACAATGCCCGCTGCAACCTGTCCCCGGGCGAGAGCTGCGTCATCGCCGGAATCGACACGATCTTCGGTTGTGACGACGAGACCACCGAGGATCTGTTCCAGTGCGAGCGATTCGACTTCCCGTCGAACCCGGAGCTGGAGTACAGCTTCGATGTGCCCGACGGCAACTACCTGGTCAACCTGCTGTTCGCCAACACCTTCGACGGCTCCACCGGCGTCGGCGAGCGGGTGTTCGATATCCGCATCGAGGGTGGGCTGGCCTACGATGACTTCGACCAGGTCGCGGCGGCGGGGGGCAGCGGCATCGCCGTGGTGCGCTCGGCCCGGGTAACCGTGGCCGACGGCAACGGCCTGCAGATCGAGCTGCTCCACGAGATCGACAACCCGGCGATCAAGGCCATCGAGGTGCTCGAAGCCGCCGGCTGCACGGACAACGCCCAGTGCGATGACGGTAACGTTTGCACCGACGACATCTGCAACGCCGGCACGTGCGAGAACACCTTCAACACCGCGCCCTGCGACGACGGCATCGCCTGTACCGCTTCGGATGTTTGCGGCGCGGGAGTCTGTGCCGGAACCGACAGCTGCCCGACGGACCAGACCTGTAATCTGTCGACCGGAGTTTGCGAAGGGTCCGAGTGCATCCTTGACGACGACTGCGACGACGGCGATGCCTGCACCCTCGACACCTGCTCGATCGGCTTCTGCGATCACGCGCCGCTGCCCGATGGCGACAGTGACGGGATCTGCGACGATCTCGACAACTGTCCGGCGACCGCCAACGCCGATCAGGCCGACGCGGACGGCGACGCCCAGGGCGATGTCTGCGACACCTGCACCGACACCGACGGGGACGGTTTCGGCGATCCGGGCTTCCCGGCCAACACCTGCGCCACCGATAACTGCCCCGACCGGCGCAACTCGGGACAGCTCGACCAGGACGCCGACGGTCTGGGCGATCGCTGCGATGCCTGCGACTTCGATCCGGACAACGACATCGACGGCGACAGCGTCTGCGGCGATGTGGACAACTGCCCGGCGGTGAGT
>CAZBZH010000196.1:0-7751 GCA_964496265.1 uncultured Acidobacteriota bacterium
CTCGATTTGTCGAGGCGCTGGCCGCAGGTATCGAAGCCTCCCTGGCCGCGCCGCCGGTGAGCGTCGATCCGGCGCCCTTCACCTGGGCCGCGGTGTTCCGCCGCATCGAGGCGGTCTGGCTTCAGGCCTAGTCGATCCGGCGGGCCGGCTTCACGCTCGGCCGGCTTCCTGCCTCGCGGACTCCAGGTCCTCGTGCAGCCTTCCTCCGACCAAAAAAATGGGCCGGCGCGCACCGCCGGCCCAGAGAGGAGGAAGGAAACCTTTTCGTGACCTGTTGACGTGAACCCCTGTTCGAGTCCCCTGTTCCAGTCGAACGCGCTCGGTGTCTGCGCCGAGCGCGTCGGGATCTAGTGGTTGGAGGCGACGGTGATGTGGTCCTGCACCATGTGCTTGCCGATCCAGGAAGCGAGCACGGTGTCGGGGATCTCGGCCAGGACCATCTTCATCTTCTGCTTCTCCCCACCGCGCACGATGGTGTACTGGATGTCGCTGCCCACGGTCAGTTCGGCGCGCATCGCCTTGATCTTCGGGTAGTTCTCCCGGGCCAGCTTGATCCCGTTCATCGCGACCAGCACATCTCCCTGGCGGACGCCGGCGCGGTCGGCCGGGCTGTCGGCAACGACGTTGATGATGGTCACCTTGCCGTCTTCACCGTGATCGGCCTCGATGCCGACCCAGCCCTGGGCTCGCAGCTTGGCGGCCATCTTGTTCGCGCAGTCCCCGGCTCCGGCGCCGCACTTGGACTTGCCGTGACCCGCTCCGGCGACGGCCGGAACCACGAGAACGGCCGTCAGGGCCAGGGCGATAAGAGCGATACCGGATTTCCGCATGGTCGAACCCTCCATGAGTGCGGAACCACGGGCTGCGGAACCGCCTGCCTTGTTCGTGCCCCTACCGTACGGTCGGCCCCCGTAAATGTCCTAAAGGGGGCGTAAAACGATGTGGGAGATGTCTAGGAGTTGTAAATCGCTGCGCCGGCAGGGCTTTGCGCCAGGTGCGGCGTCGTATATTCTCGATGTCAGAGGGGTTCAGCGGGCCTCGGGCTCGTGGGGCGGGTTTCGAGGTTTCGTGTGATCCGGTTATCCGAACTAGTGCCGCCAGGCGTGATCCGGCGCCGATCCCTGTGGATCGGCTTTCTCGCCGTGTTGATTCCCCTGGTGGTGTTGCTGACGCTGCAGTACCGCTGGCTGGTCGACCTGGAACAGAAGTCCGGCCTGGCCAGCCGCGCCGCCATGGGGAACTTCCTCGACGGTGTGGCCAACAAGATCGAGTACACCTACCGCAGCGAAGGGGAGCGGGTGCTCAACGTGCCCCCCTCCCTGCTCTCCGAGCACAAGTTCCAGAAGATCGCCTACCATTTCAAGAAGAAGCACTCCCGGGGTCGTTCCGGCACGGTGCACAAGGCGCTGTTCGTCTACTACTTCGCGGAAGAGAAGGAAGCGCGCGGTCTCTACATCTACGATCCGCAGACCTATTCGATGGTCAAGACCTACCACGAGGAAACCGAGTCCCCTCAGGATCGTGCCCTGGTCCGGGCGGCGATCGCGGCGAGTTCCCCCTGGTGGGTCTTCCACAGCGAGGGTAGCCCTCATGAGTCGGCGGCACTGGTGGTCGATGAGCGGGACCCGCGCAATCGGGTGATCCTCAACCCGATCACCAACGACGAGGGGCTGGTGCTCGGCGTGGCCGGGATGGTCGTCGACGAGGCCTTCTTCCGCAGCGCCGTGCTCGAGACCTCCTGGCTCAAGTCCTCGCCCAACTGCGAGCAGGACGGCGAGGCCGAGGATCTGGTCTTCACCGTGCGGGACAGCAACGACGAGATCGCCCTGTCCAACGGCCGGCTCGAGGAAGGGGAGGAGCACGTCCGCCGGGCGATCCCCTTCATCTTCACCGACTGGACCCTGGGGCTTTCGGGGCTCTACTCCTCGCCGGAACAACTGGCCCAGACTACCTTCGCCTTCAACATGACCCTGTCCCTGTTGCTGGCGCTGTTCCTGATCAGCGGCATCATCATCGCCCTGCGCGCCGCGTCCCGTGAGATGTACGTCTCGCGGATGAAGAGCGACTTCGTCTCCAACGTCTCCCATGAGCTGCGCACGCCGCTGTCCTCGATCCGGGTCTTCGGCGAGTTCCTGCGCCTCGGCCGTGTGGGGCAGGACGTCAAGGTCCAGGAGTACGGCGAGTACATCGAGAGCGAGAGCCGCCGTCTGACCCAGCTGATCAACAACATCCTCGATTTCTCGAAGATCGAGTCGGGCCAGAAGCTCTACCACTTTGAGCGGGTCGACCTCGCCACCATCGTGCGGGACACGATCAAGATGTTCGAGGTGCGCCTCAAGCACAACGGCTTCCAGCTCTCCTTCGAGGCCGAGGCCGACCTACCGTCGCTGCCCGTCGACGCCGCGGCAATCGGCCAGGCGTTCAACAACCTGATCGACAACGCCGTCAAGTACTCCGGCGATTCCCGCGAGATCCGGGTGCGCCTGGCCCGGGAGGGCTCCCACGCGGTGCTCTCGGTGCAAGACTTCGGCATCGGGATTCGCGAAAGCGAGCAGGACAAGATCTTCGACCGGTTCCACCGGGTCAGCACCGGGCTGGTCCACGACGTCAAGGGCAGTGGGCTGGGCCTCTCGATCGTCAACCACGTGGTCAAGGCCCACCAGGGCGAGGTCACGGTGGAGAGCGAGCCGGGGCGGGGGAGCACCTTCTCCCTGCGCCTGCCGCTGGCCCGGGAAGCGGCCGTGGAACGGGAACAAGCCGAAGCCGGCGGCCAGCCGGCCATCGCCAGAGCAGGGAGCGACTAGATGCCCAAGGTACTGATCGTGGAAGACGACGAGGCGATGGCGGTCGCCCTGCGGGACGGTTTCGGCTACGAAGGCTACGAGGTCACCGTGGCCCGGGACGGCGCCGAGGGGATGAAGCAGGCCACCGAGCGGGCCCACGATCTGATCATCCTGGACGTGATGCTGCCCAAGGTCAGCGGCCTGGACATCCTCAAGCGGGTCCGGGGGGACGGCAACGCGGTCCCGGTGATCATGCTCACCGCCCGGGGACAGGAAATAGACAAGGTGCTGGGGCTGCGGCTCGGCGCCGACGACTACGTGACCAAGCCCTTCAGCTTCATGGAGCTGATGGCACGGGTCGAGGCGCTGCTGCGACGCGCCGGTGGCCATAGCGACCAGCTCGAGAGCTTCACCTTCGGCAACGTGGAGGTCAACTTCCGCCGCCACGAGGCCCACAAGGGGGCGGTCCTGGCCAAACATGCCTCGGACACCGCACACCTTCGGCAAGGTCGAGATCAACGTCCGGCGGCACGAGGCCCACAAGGCCGGCGAGCCGATCGACCGGTCGCCCCGGGAGTTCAAGATCCTCCAGTATCTGGTGGAGCACCGCAACGAGGTGCTGCCCCGGGACCGGCTGCTCAACGCGGTCTGGGGCTACGAGAGCATTCCCTTCACCCGCACCGTCGACATGCACATCGCCAAGCTGCGCAAGAAGATCGAGGACACTCCGGTCGATCCCCGCTTCATCGTCACGGTGCACGGCGTCGGCTACAAGTTCGTCGGCTAGCCGGCCGGCAGGCCGATCGCTCTTCGAGGCCGCTTGCGGTGGCGCGATCGGCGTCGCCGATGTCGCCCGGCGACGAAACCAATCCGACAGTTTGGGTCCGTTGTCCACGGCTGGGCGCCCTCACGGGTGCGGTCGAGTGCTGACGCTGGATCCGCGCTAGAATGCCTCCGTTTCGCGCTTTGGCTTGTCGCAGGACAAGAACCCCCCGGGATCCCTACTTGACAACACGGACAATTGGTACGATATTAGTTCAGTGATATTCCAATACTTGTAATTGTTTCAGGCGAGGCGATGAAGGAAAAATCCGTATTCACGACGTTCGAAGCCGCGAAGCTCTGCCATGTGTCGCCGCTATCGATCATCAACTGGGTGAATGCCGGGCGCCTTCCTGCCTTCCGCACCCCAGGCGGACACCGCAGGATTCGTCGCGACGATCTCGTGCGCTTCATGCGTGAGAACGGGATCCCGCTCCCCGACGATCTGAAGGACGGGTCGGGACGCCCACGGGTGCTGGTCGTCGACGACGATCCCAGCATTCGCGACGTGCTCTCCGAGCATCTGACCACCCGGGCGAAACCCTATGACGTGATGACCGCTGCCGACGGCTTCGAGGCCGGCCGGCTGGTCATGACCTTCCGTCCTGACGTGGTCCTGCTCGACCTCAAGATGAAGGATCTGGACGGTTTCCAGGTCTGCAAGACGATCAAGGCCGACCCGGACACCGCCCGCGTTGTCGTGGTGGCGATGACCGGCTACTACACCCCCGAGGTGGAGAGCCGCATCCTCGATTGCGGCGCCGTCCGCTGCTTCGCCAAGCCGGTGGAGCCCTCGGCGATGTCCGCCTACATCGACAGCCTGTTCGAGCAGGGCGGCGGCAAGCGTCGCGGCAAGCGGGTCACCAGCCGAGCCTAGAGTCTTCAGCACATCGAACTAGAAAAGGCGCGCCGTGGGGCGCGCCTTTTTCGTATCACTCGACGATTTCCGGCGGGTGCTAGGCGCCGCCGCCGGTGAATGAAACCGAGATCGAGGCGGGGTCGAGGTTGCAGACCCCGTTGGGGCTCTGGTTCCAGTTGCAGTCGAGTTCGGCCAGGGAGCCGAGGTCGACCACGATGAAGCCTACGGTTCGCTCCAGCAGACGGACATCGCTGATCGTCGCATTGATCTCGATGGTGGTCTGACCGCCGACCCGCAGCTGCGCCGTCTGTACGGGGCAGGCGTTCCCGACCCGGTCCGCGGTGATCCAGGGAAGACCGGTCTCCGGGACGTCGTCTTCCTGCAACGGGTTGGCGATGTAGAAGCAATTGTCGGCGTCGTCGGTGATCCCGTCGGCGTCGGAGTCGCAGGCGACGATGCCGGTCAGCGGGCTGCGCGCCTGGCAGGCATCGGGCACACCGTCGACGGGGTTGTCGTTGGGGTCGTCGGGGTCGGGGACATCGACGTTCTGCAGGCTGTTCAGCGCCAGCGGGCAGTTGTCATTCCGGTTCGGCACCCCGTCGGGCACGCTCATGTCCATGTTCTCGGGGTCAACCTGATCCGGGTTGAGCAGCAGCTCGGAGTCGCCGTTGAGCGGCAGATTCAGCGGCTCCAGACGCCGGGCCTCCGCTTCCATCACCAGCCGCAGGGTCCCGGTGGAGCCCTCGGGGATCGGCCCGGTGGCCAGCCCGGTGGCGCAGAAACCGGCAGCGGTGGATCCGAAGGTGGTGTTCTGGAACGCGCAGACGTCGTCGCCCGCGATCAGATCGAAGGTTTGTCCCGCGACGGTGAACTCGGCCACGGAAACACTGATCAGGGAGCTTTGCAGGCCGGTTCCGGGGACCGTCTCCACCGAGCGGGTCGAGCAGCGCCCGTTGAACGGCGCGGACGAGATGAGCGGGGTGGGCCAGCTATTGCCCACGAAGAGCTGCACCGCGCCGACGTCCTGGACTGCGTTGTCTACCTCGGTGCAGCCTGGAAGAATCAGCAGGAACGCGAGAAGCGCCGCGGTAGAGATCCTTCGAACCGTCACCATCCAGTCAGGCCTCGAAACTAGTTGAAGGAGATGAAGATCGTCGAGTCGCCGGTGAAGCTGCTGGCCACCAGGAAGTTCCCGCAGCTACGCGAGATGTACGACGAGCTTCCGGAGCCGCACACGTTCATGTTGGACGGCGTGCAGTTGATCGAGGCCTCGAAGGAGGCGATGAACGCCTGGGCGTCGAGGGTCACGGTCAGCGCTCCGCCGGCGCTGCCCACGGACGCGATTCCGTCGACCGCGAAGTCTTCGAACGCGTAGCTGAGCGGCTGGGTCACTGCCCGCGGGTCCGGCACCAGGGAGAAATCGTCGGCGGTACCCAGGTTGGCGTCGACTCCCGGGTCGACGAGCCCGTCGATGCAACTCACCGGCATGGTCGGCGGGTTGTCGTCCCGCAGCAGGATGTTGCTGATCACGATGCTCTCGATCCGGTACGAGCCGCTGTTGAGCGAGACCATCGGGAGATCGTTGCCCGAGCCGTTGAGGTCCACGGTCACCGGGTTTTGCATCAGGGACAGCGGCACGCCGAGGGCGGCCTGAGTGGCCGGGTCGACCGGCACCGCGGTGATCTGGTTGAGGGTGAAGGTTGCCGTGTCGTAGCGGGACGAAGCCGAGTTGGCCACCGTCAACTGCGGGTCGAGACTCGACACGCTCAGCTCGAGCACATCGGTCCCGGGACATCCCGCGATCAAGAGCGTGGCTGCCACAAGGATCGCCGCCCGCATGCTGTTCTTCACTTTACGCATCGCAACCTGCCCCCCAACAAAGAGATGCCTGGTTTCCGGTTCGATTCCGGCCGGCACCTGCCGATCCATTGTGTCTTGACCGAGACGAATCCGCTAGCCGTCCCACCGTTCGGGGCGCCTGCATCGACGCAGGACGCCACGATGCGTCAAGGTACTTCGCGACCCGGCAGGAGCGGGCCACTATAAACGAGTCGTTGCTGTGAAACAACCGCAGGGGCCCGGTTCATCCCGCGGCCCCCGTGGCGGGCTTTCCCGCCTTGTTTTCAGTGGTTTACGGCGATCGTTCGATCCTGTCCGAGCCTAGGATCCGGAGGCCGGCAACTCGCGCACCACGATGTCGCGGATGGTCACGTCCTTCAGCGGTTTGAAGGCCGGCCGCGAGGTCTGGGCGCTGCTCGCCACTTCGGAGATCCGCTTGACCACGTCGAGCCCCTTGGTGACCTGCCCGAGCACCGTGACCTGGCCGAGCAGGGCCGGCTCCGGGCGCAGCATCACCACGAACTGGGAACTGTTGGCCGGCGGCGAGGGCTGGGCCGGTTTGAGGATCACCGTACCCGCCAGCACCGGCCGGGAGGACTTCTCGGCCGGGAAGAGGAACGGCCGGCGCGGGGTCGGCGCGTACTGGGCGTCGCCGGCGGCGACCGACAGCTTGGGCCGCACCTCGTGGATCGGCAGGGCGTCGTAGAAGTCGGCGTTGGCCATGTCGACGAAGGCCTTGACGGCGATCGGCGAGATATCGGCGGCGAAGGTGATGGTGTAGTTGCCCATCGAGGTCTGGACCTCGGCCTCGTAACGCTTGGCCGGGTCGTACTTCGGGAGCATCTTGATCAGCAGTTCCTGGGAGCGGACACCGTTGCCCTCCCAGCTGATGCTGTAGCTGCCCACCTGCCCCAGACCCGGGTAGAGCGAGGCCAGATCGACCACGGCGCCGTAGAAGGTCAGCGGGGCCAGTTTCGACGGCCGGGTCGGCTCGGCGACCTTGCCGTCGGCCCGTTCCAGCGGCTTGCCGTCCTTGAGGATCTTGAAGCCGCGGCTCAGGTCGATCTTGACCGGGTTGCTCAGGCTGTCGCTTCCGTTGTTTCCGACGCTGATCCGGACCGGAAGAGGATCGCCGGCGTAGTAGAACTGCTGGCTCAGTTCGAGGTTGACCGTCACGTCGGAAGGGGCCTGGCTCGAGGCCGGCAGGGCGGCGGTCAGGGCGAACAGGCACAGGACGGCTGCGGTGCGTCGGATCTGATTCATCATGTCTCCTCGGGAAGAACACCGGATTATAGGAGCCCCCCGGAAGAGCGGTCAAACCGGGCCGGGGCCGGCCCCGCGGCCCGGGCGGCAGGCAGGGCTCGGGCCCAGACGGCCAGATGCACCGAAAGGGCTCCCGACTCCAGCAGCGCCCCGGCGCAGTCTCGGGCGGTGGCCCCGGTGGTCAG
>CAZBZH010000197.1:0-7723 GCA_964496265.1 uncultured Acidobacteriota bacterium
CCGAGGCGTAGCCGGATGTGGCGACCCCCTGGCTGGCGCTGGCAGAAGCCGCCGAGGCGTCGGGGCGGCCCGACGAGGCCCGTGAGGCACGGGATCGTGCCGCGGCCCTGGGGGCCGGCGGCGGCTAGCTCCCGGCGCCTCCCACGTTCACGCCCCGCTGCCGGGCCTCGGCGGCCCGGCGCTGCATCGAGCGGACCATCGCCGTGTCTCCGCGTTCCGCTGCCTGGGCGATGATCTCGCGGAAGTGCAGTTCGAACAGCGGTTGGTGGAACTGAGAGAACACGCTGGCCTGATCGAGGAACCGCTCGGTATCCTGCGGATCGGCGAAGGCGATGTTCAACCGCTCGGGATCGTAGACCACCACATCGGCGCGGCTGCGCTCGCGCTCGTCGGTGGTCCGATCGAAGCGCATGATCTGGAATTCCATGATCGGGAAGCGGTCCCGGTTCAGCGGCCGATTCTCCAGATCGATACGGGCGAAGATGTCGTCGCTGATGAAGATGCTGCGGAAGTAGCGTTCCAGGTTCATGCTGGTGATGCTGCGGCCCAGCACCGTGCGCACCTCGATGGGATAGTCGACGTCGGTGGCCACGGTGAGCGGTTCGTCCGAGCAGTTGGCGAAGTAGTAGCCGAAGCGTAGCACCGCCAGGTTGCAGTGCTCGAAGGACTGGTGCAGCGTGGCGAGGAAGGTGTAGAGCCCCTCCTCCGACATGTCCAGGGGCGCGAACCAGGTGCTGTAGACCCCGTCGGGCTCAAGGGCGGCCTTGACCATCTCGAAGAACTCGAGGGTGTAGATCTTGCCGGCCGCGAAGTAGGTCGGCGAGGGGATCGAGTTGACGATCGCATCGTAACGTTCGGTGGTGTTGGCCAGGTAGCTGCGGGCGTCGTCGTGGATCAACGTGGCGTTGGGGTTGTCCTGGACCCTGAAGTTGGCGAATGAGATCTCGTCGAGCAGCGGGAAGAACGCCGCGTTGATCTCGACGATATCGGTATGGTCGAACAGGGTGGCGGCGGCACCGCCGGTGATGCCCGAGCCGAGGCCGAGCACCAGCGCCTTCTCGCGGCGCGGGGCCGCCAGGGCAGGAATGACCCCGGAGACCACCTCGGCCGGGTTCACCTGGGGCCCCTGGCTGACGTAGATGCTCGGATGGCCGTTGTAGCTGATGAACGTGCGTCCGCCGCCGCTGGTCGGTGAGATCACGTGAGACACGTTGTCGGCGGTGCTCTTGTAGTGGACGATCTGCGAGTTGGCGTCCCAGTCCTGGGCGTGGACCAGGTAGAGGCCGTGCTCGGAATGGGTCGAGGCCAACGGCAGGGTCAATGCCGAGAGCAGCAGCGCCACGGCGACGGCGGGGCGAAGGCGCACGCCTTGCAGGACCACCACCGAGGCGGTCAGGGTCAACCAGATCACGATCACGGCGCTGAAGAACGGCACGTTGGGGTGCACGAGGAACATGAAGCCGAGCATCCCGGCCACGTTGCCGACGCCCGAGAGCAGCAGCAGGTGCCCGGCCCGGCGAGCCACGTTGCGCTCGTTGCCCATCAGCGCCGGGATGGTCGCCCCGAGGAACAGATAGGGCAGGGCCAGCACCACGCCGAACATGAAGTCACGGAAAACGGTCGCACTCCCCAGGAACGTCTCGCCGCTGGCCCGGAACAGCTGAACCCACTGGGGGTAGAGGGCGAACACCAGGCCGAGGGTCAGCGCCGCCGCTCCGATCAGCGTTGCGAAGGATGGGCGGAAGCGCTGGACGATCACCGTTCCGGCCGCGATGGCCAGGAGCGTGATGGCGGTGCAGATGGCGAAGTTCTCGCGGTGCGGCAGGAACAGGTGGTAACACGTCTTGATGAAGAAGCCGACGAACAGCGATGCACCGACGCTGGCCAGGAACATGGCGACCGACTCGCGCAGGGCGAAGCCGTGGGTGCCGTCATCATCGGGGTCCGGGTCCGGCAGCCAGTCCCGCCTGCGGGCCAGCAGGATCACGCCGCACAGCAGGTTGGCGGTGCCGACCACGTACAGCGACACGGTGAACCCGGTCCAGCGGATCAGGTAGAACTCGACCAACAGCACGCTGGCCGCGGCTCCGATGTTATAGAGCAGGTAGGCGGCCTTGAACGCCTCCCGCTCCCTGTTCTGGTGCCGGATGTAGGCGCTGAACAGCGGAATGCTGAAGCCGATGCAGATCGACGGGACCGCCAGCAGCATCGCCGAGGCGAGCAGGGATTGGATCACCGGGTCGTCGGCCAGCCTGCTCAGCACCGAGCGTTCGAAGTGCGGCAGCAACCAGGGCAGGCTGAACGCGTAGAGGCCGATGATCAGTTCGAAAACGTAGAGATGGCGCAGGAAGCGATGGGCCAGCCAGGCGCCGATCCCGTTACCGAGCAGGAACATGCAGAGCAGGGCGGCATGGACGTAGTACATGTCGCCGAGGACGGTGGTCAGGTGCCGCAGGTACAGCACCTCGTAGACGACGCCGCCCAGTCCCGAGACCAGCGACAGCAGCATCAGTGCCCGGCGACCGCTCACGAGGGGTCCGCCTGTTCCGCGTCGGCCAGCGCCCGCCGCTTCTGCTGGCCGAGGATGCCCATGCCCCGGGTGATCGCCCCGTGGACCTGCTGTGCCTTCTGGTTGAAGGCGTCGGCCACCTCGGGATCGAACCGGGGCTGGTAGCGTTCGAAGGCTTGCTCGAAGTGGGCGATCGCCTCGTCGAGAACCCGCAGGCGCTCCGCGTGGTCCCCCCGCTCGCGCAGGATGTTGTCGCGAGCCAGCCATGAGGCCAGATGCAGCGAGTCGATCTCGGTGTAGCGTTCGAAGGTGCGGTAGGCCTCTTCGGGTTGCCCCCGCCGCAACTGCAGCAGGCCCATCATGTAGTTGGCGTCGGTGTAGGGTTCGATGGCAAGGGATGCCTGGAGCAACTCGTGGGCCCGATCCAGGTCGCCGTCCCGTTGTTGCAGCAGCTTGTAGGCCTCGGCCCGTAGGTCGGATTCTTCCAGAGTGGGAAACCCGCCGGTGGAATAGAGGTAGAGCGCCCGGGCACCCCAGGCCAGATCGCTGGAATAGGCGATGCCGACCACCGCGACGATGGCGAAGATCAGCAGGTTGACGTGCACGAGCCTAATACGTCGCAAGGACCGTCTCCCCACCGTAGACGAAGTCGCCGACCGAGACCTGCATCTCGACGCCGGGGCTGTCCTCGATGAATACATCGGTTTGCGAGCCCCAGGTGATCATGCCCAGCCGTTCGCCGGTGGCGACCTCCTGGCCGACATCGACCCAGGTCAGGATCTTGCCCACGTAGAAGTCGGCAATGCGCACCACGTAGTGGCGCGCGCCGCGCACATCTTCAACGATCAGGGTCTCCCGCGCGCTCTTCAGCACGAAGTCCGCATCGTCCTCGATGTCGAAGGGAGGCAGTCCGACCAGCTTCTTGCCGCTGACCCAGCCGGGGATCAGGCCACCGAGAATGATCTTGGGCTCGGCGTCGGACATATCCATGTGGGGCCCGTTCCATATGTGCTGGGCCACCAGCTTGCCGCCGAGGGGAACCCGGTTGACGTGGACGCTGTCCAGGTTCATGTAGACGCCGACCAGCCAGCCGGCCGCGGGTAGTTCTTCGGCCGGGAGCTTGAGGTGGTCGGCCAGGGGCACCGCGACCCCGCGCTTGACCACCTGGGGAATCGTGCCCGCCTCGACCCGGCGCACGTAGAGCACGGTGCCGTCGGCGGGGGAGACGATGACCTGGCCCGAAGGGGGCGTCCGCTCGGGGTCCTTGACCATCGCGTGGTACAGATGGTCGGTGGTCACCCCGATGCGCAGGAACAGGAACATCGCCCCGAGCAGCGTCAACCCCACGACGAACAGGGCCCAGGCCAGGATCTTTCTCATCCGGCGGCCTGCACGATGCGGGGGATGGGCAGATGGGGCGGCATGGAAATCCGAATCTTGAAAAAGTCCCTGGGCCCAGAGCCCCTGGGCTGAACAAGGGATTCTAGCACCGCGGGAAGGGATGCCGATGGCGGCGCGCCGGAATCGGCTGTTTGCTATTATTTCCGCCCCAAACGGGGAGTTGCGGGCCGGGAGACCGGGGCCTGCGTAACCACTGAGAAGTGCCGGGGGCAGTTTGTATCGAGACAAGAAAGTGGTGGTGGTCATGCCGGCCTACAACGCCGCCAAGACCCTGGTGCGCACCTACGAAGAGGTGATGGCCCAGGACTACGTCGATCAGGTCATCGTCGTCGACGACGCCAGCAAGGACGAGACGGTCGCGGTGGGACGGACCCTCGACCGGGCCCGGGTCGTGGTCCACGAGAAGAACCTGGGTTACGGCGGCAACCAGAAGACCTGCTACCGCTCGGCGCTCGAGGAAGGGGGGGACATCGTGGTGATGGTCCACCCCGATTACCAGTACACCCCGCAGTTGATCCCCGCCATGGTCTCGATGATCGGCAACGGCCTGTACCACTGTGTGCTGGGCTCGCGGATTCTCGGTGGGCGCGCCCGGCAGAGCGGCATGCCGCTGTGGAAGTACGTGGCCAACCGCGGCCTGACCTTCGTCGAGAACGTGATGGTTGGCGCCAAGCTCTCCGAGTACCACACCGGATACCGGGCCTTCTCCCGGGACCTGCTGGAGCGGTTGCCCCTCGACGCCAACTCCGACGACTTCGTCTTCGACAATCAGATGCTGGTGCAGATCCTGTGGTATGGCTACGACATCGCCGAGGTGACCTGCCCGACCAAGTACTTCCCCGAAGCCTCGTCGATCGGCCTGTCCCGCAGCATCCGCTACGGGTTCGGTTGTCTGAGTACCGGGTCGCAGTTCATGCTGGCACGCATGGGCCTGTCGAGCCCCCGCTTTCCCCGGGAGGGCTTCCGCTCGGTGGAGCGCCCGGCGCGGGCGGGTCTCGACGCGGGGTAGCCTCCCTGTTGCCAGGATGACGCCTGCCGGCCGCGTCAGTAGGTCGGAAGCTTCGGGTCGATCTCCTCGGCCCAGGCGTTGATCCCGCCTTCCAGGTTGTGCACCCGTTCGTAGCCCTGGCGGACGAGGAACTGGACGACCTTGGCGCTGCGGCCTCCGCTCTTGCAGTGCACGACGATCTCTCGGTCCCGGTCGAGCTCGTCGAGACGTCCGGGGACGTCTCCCATCGGGATGGTGAGCGATCCCTCGATCCGGGAGACCTGGAGTTCGGCGGGCTCCCGTACGTCGAGCAGGAGAAGGTCTTCCTTGCGATCCATACGTTCCTTGAGTTCGCGGACGGTCATGTTGTTCTCCTCGACGGGTTGGGCGGCCACCTGTCCGGTTCCGCAAAAGGCATCGTAATCGATGAGCCGCTCGATGGACGGTCGTTCACCGCAAAGGGGGCAGTCTGGATCGGGGCCGACCCGCAGCTCGCGGAAGCGGGTCTCGAGGGCGTCGAACAACAGCAGGCGCCCGAGCAGGGCCTCGCCCCGGCCGAGAATCCACTTCAGCGCTTCGTTGGCCTGCAGCGTGCCGACGATCCCGGGCAGCACGCCGAGGACTCCACCCTCGGCGCAGTTGGGCACGGCGCCGGGAGGAGGGGGCTCGGGGAAGATGCAGCGGTAGCAGGGCCCACGACCCTTCCAGAACAGGGACACCTGTCCCTCGAAGCGGAAGATGCTGCCGTAGACCAGCGGCTTCTCCTGGAGCGCGCAGGCGTCGTTGAGCAGGTAGCGGGTGGAAAAGTTGTCGGTACCGTCGACCACCAGGTCGTAGCCGGAAAGGACCTCCATCGCGTTTTCGGCGTCCAGGCGTTCGGCGTGGGCACGCAGGGTGATGTGCGGGTTGTGCGCCTGGAGCCGTTCGATGGCGGCCTCGAGCTTGGGGCGGCCTCGATCTTCCTCATCGTAGAGCACCTGACGCTGCAGGTTGCTGACGTCCACCCGGTCGAACTCGGCGATGCCCAGGGTGCCGACGCCGGCCGCGGCGAGGTACATCAACACGGGACTACCCAGACCCCCGGCGCCGACCACCAGGACGCGGGCACGCTTGAGCCGCTGTTGCCCGTCGGCGCCTACCTCGGGCAGCACCAGATGGCGGGCATAGCGGGCCAGTTCCAGCTTGTTCAACTGCGGGTCGTTCATCGGTTCTCCGGTCCGGTTCATTCTACCTCGCGGTGGTATCCTGGTCTGTGGGCGCAGCGGTAATTCCAGGAGCGAGCGTGCAGACCACGGTCTTGACCATCGCGGGTTCCGACAGCTCCGGCGGAGCGGGCATCCAGGCCGACCTCAAGGCGATCGCCGCCAACGGCGGCTACGGCGCCAGCGTGATCACGGCGATCACCGCGCAGAATACGGTCGGGGTCACCGCCGCGGAGACCGTCTCGCCCGCGCTGCTGACCGCGCAACTCGATGCGGTCTTCGACGATCTGCAGATCGCGGCGGTCAAGACCGGCATGTTGGCCGATGCGGGCACCATCGAGATCGTGGCCGAGGCGCTCGAAGTGCGGCGGCCGCCCGCGCTGGTCTGCGATCCGGTCATGATCAGCAAGTCCGGCCACCCGCTGTTGCCGCCCGACTGCGCCGATCTGCTCGCCCGGCGTCTGCTTCCCCTGGCCGACCTGGTGACGCCGAACGTCGCCGAGGTGACCGCGTTGACCGGCCTCGAGCCACGGGACGCGGCCGAGGCCGAGGAAGCCGGGCGCAGGCTGCTCCGGCTCGGAGCCCGGGCCGTGCTGGTCAAGGGAGGCCATCTGGCCGGGGATCCGGCGACCGACGTGCTCGTGCAGCCCACGGGCTCCCGGCGCTTTCCGGGAACGATGCATCAGACCCGGCATACCCACGGCACCGGTTGCACCTACTCCGCGGCCATCGCCACCTGGCTGGCCCGGGGTGTCGATCTGGTCGAGGCGGTCGGCCGATCCAAGCGCTTCATCGATCACGCGATTCGCCATGGCCTTGAGGTAGGACGGGGGCATGGCCCGACCGATCCCTTCTTCTTCATGCGCTCGAACGAGGAAGGGGAGGCCTGGCTGGCGGACGTACGGCCATGAAACGGATCGGGCGCTTTCACCTGCTGACCGACGGCCGGGCCCGGCCCGGGCTGGGGCATGCGGAGTTGGCCCGGCGGGCGATGCGCGGAGGGGCGGACACGATCCAGCTGCGGGAGAAACGCCCGCTGAGCGCCCGCGAGTTGATCGCGATCGGTGACGAGGTCCGGCAGGTCGTCGAATCCGGGGAGGGTTGCGCTCTGATCGTCGACGACCGGGTGGACGTGGCCCGGGCGGTCGGAGCCCACGGGGTTCATCTGGGGCGTACCGACCTACCGCCGGAGGTCGCCCGCGAGATCCTCGGGCCGGAGGCGGTCCTCGGGGGGACCGCCAACAGCTACGAGGAGGCGCTGCAGGTCGCCGCGGGCCCGGTCGACTATCTCGGAGTCGGACCGGTGTTCGGCACCTCTTCCAAGGTGAACCCGGCGCCCGACCTGGGGCTCGAGAACCTGGCGCGCATCTGCCGCGATTGCGACAAGCCGGTGATCGCCATCGGCGGTATTTCCGAGCAGCGTATCGGCGCCGTGATGGAATGCGGCGCTCACGGTATCGCGGTGTTATCGGCGGTGGTGCTGGCCGAGGACCCGGAAGCGGCGGCGGGGCGGATGCGGCGAGCCCTCGATGCCTCCCGGGGGGCGCGGCGATGAGCGCTACTCCGGTGCAGATCGTCGGGGGGGGGCCGATCGGGCTCTCCCTGGCGTACGAGCTGCTGCGC